>JBGPYI010000118.1:0-6931 GCA_041493175.1 Gaiellaceae bacterium
AAGATCGTCGACCTGCTCGCCCTCGACTCCGACCTCGTCTGCCGCTATCAGGGCGGCCCGAACGCCGGGCACACGATCGTCGTCGACGGCGAGACCTTCAAGATCCGTCAGATCCCAAGCGGCGTCCTCCGCGGCAAGATCTGCGTCATCGGCGCCGGCTGCGTCATCGATCCGGAGGTGTTCCTGGCGGAGGTGGACGAGCTCGAGTCGCGCGGCGTCTCGACCCACGTGGTGCACCTCTCGGGGGAGGCGCACCTGATCATGCCGTGGCACGTCGCGATCGACCAGGCCAGCGAGCGGCGTCTCGGCAAGCTGCAGATCGGGACCACGAAGCGCGGCATCGGTCCCTGCTACGCGGACAAGGCGGCGAGGCTCGGCATCCGCGTCCAAGATTTGCTCGAGCCGAAGATCCTGCGGCAGAAGATCGAGGTTGCGCTCGCGGAGAAGAACGTCTGGCTCGAGCGCGTGTACGGCGTTCCGCCGCTCGACCTGGAGGAGATCGCGGGGCAACTCGAGTCGTTCGCGCAACGGATTCGCCCCTACGTGTCGGACACCTCGCTGCTCGTGGACCGAGCGCTGCACGAAGGGCGCGACGTTCTGCTGGAGGGCGCGCAGGGGACACTGCTCGATCTCGATCACGGCACGTATCCGTTCGTGACGTCTTCGAACACGGTCGCGGCAAACGCGGCGACGGGGATCGGGATCGGGCCCAACAGGATCGACCGCGTGATCGGCGTCGCCAAGGCATACGTGACCCGTGTCGGGGAAGGGCCGTTCCCGACGGAGATCGAAGGCTCCGACCAGGAGCGTGTGCGCGACCTCGGCGGCGAGTTCGGGACCGTCACCGGGCGCGAACGCCGTTGCGGGTGGCTCGACCTCGTCGCGCTCCGCTACGCCGTGCGACTGAACGGGATCACCTCGCTCGCGCTCACGAAGCTCGACGTCCTCTCGCGCTTCGCCGAACTGCCGGTCTGCGTTGCGTACCGGCTCCGGGACGGCACCGAGACTTACGAGTTCCCCGCACATCAGAGCGACTTCCATCACTGCCGCCCGGTCTACGAGACGCTGCCGGGCTGGCAGGAGCCGTTGACGGACGAGCTGCCGCAAGCCGCCCGGGCGTACGTCGCGTTCATCGAGCAAGCGCTTGGTGTCGAGATTTGCCTCGTCGGTACGGGCGCGGAACGCGAGAGCGTCGTCGCGCTGCGCTAGAGGTCTGGAGCGTCATCCGGCCTGGCCGAATTTCGCAACAGGCCTCCAGTCAGGCGCGACCCTTCACCGCCCATGCGGTCGCGCCAAGCGTGAAGCCGCCGTCGGGATCGCCAAGTCGACGTCTGCACTCCTCACGAAGCAGCGCGCGACGATCAGGATCGAGCGACGAGCAGTATGCCCCACCCGGACCGACACCGCGCGTGAACGGATCCCAGTAGTCGTCGAAGTCCCGATAGGAGGCCTCGACGACGAGCGCGTCGGTCTCCACTGCTCCGAGCCCGGCCCGCACCCAGAGCTTGCGCAGGTCGCCCGGATCGTGGTAACGCATCGTTCGCGCCTCGTCAGGCGCCCCGGAATCGAGCGCAAGCGCAGCGTCCCAGAAGGTTCGCAGCATCGTCATCCCGCCGGTGTAATCCCACGTGCAGGACGCGACGGTACCGCCCGGGCGGACGACCCGACGCATCTCGGCGACGCCTGCGTCCGCGTCCGACATGAAGTTCACGACGAGCTGCGCGAGCGCCGCGTCGAACGTGTCGACAGCCCAGGGCAGCGACTCCGCGGCGCCGACCTGAACGTCGGCAGAGGGAACACGCTCTGCGCTGGCGGCTGCGAAAGGCTCGGACGGATCGACCGCGGCCACATGATCTGCCCCGAGGAACTCACCGAGCGCTGCGGTCAGCGAGCCCGGCCCGCAGCCGACATCGAGTACGCGTTCGCCCGGTTGCACGCCCGCGAATGCGATCAGGAGCGGTGCTAGCCGGTCCGCGTAGCGGCCCATGTACGAGTCGTAGGCTGCGCGGCTGGTCGCGAAGGTCACAGTGTCCGAAGCGTAAGCTCGTACAGCAGCCGCTGCTGTCCCTGCCGCGGCGCCTCGCCCGGGACCCGCAGGAAGCCCGCAGACTCGTAGAGGCGGCGCGCCGCAACCATCCGATCCGTCGTGTCGAGCCTGATGACTCGGGCGTCGTTCGCGCGGGCCCATTCGAGAGCCGTCGCGAGCAACCGTTTCCCGACACCGCGGCTCCTGTGCGCCGAACGCAGGTACATCCGCTTGAGCTCGTAGGCGTCGCCCCCGAGGTCACGAAGCGCGACGGAGCCTACGACGTCGCCTCCGGCAAGCACGATCCAGAGTGCCGCGTACGTCTCGGCGGGATCGTCGAGGTCGCCGTCGAGCTCCGGATCTCGCTCGAAGCCGAACTCTCGCAACGTGTCGGCGACGAGCACGGCGAAACCCTCGGCGTGCTCCGGTTCGAACGGAACGATGTCGACAGCGAGGCGCTGGAGATCCGCCGGCTCGTTGATGTTGACGAGCCAGCTTCCCTAGAGGAGCTTTTCGAGGCCAGGCTCAAGCATTCGCCTCCTACCTTCGCGATTGGAGGCGCTTTCAAACCGGTCAAGCCGGCTCGGTAGAGTCCTCGTGTGAAGGTGCTCCTGGTCGGCTCGGGCGGGCGCGAGCACGCGCTCGCCTGGAAACTCAGCCAGGCGCCGAACCTCGAGGAGCTCCACGCCGCCCCGGGCAACCCGGGCATCGCCACGCTCGGGCGCTGCCATCCCGTGCGGGCGGAGGACGGCGAGGGCCTCCTCACCCTGGCACGGTCGCTCGAGGCGGACCTCGTGGTCGTCGGGCCGGAGGCGCCGCTCGTCGCCGGGGTCGCCGACGAGCTGCGCCACGTCGGCGTGCCCGTCTTCGGTCCGAGCTCCGGCGCGGCTCGCATCGAGGGCTCGAAGACGTTCGCGAAAGACGTCATGCAAGCGGCGGGAGTGCCGACGGCAGAATCGTTGTCGATCGCGCGGCCGCCGTGCGTGATCAAGGCGGACGGCCTCGCAGCAGGGAAAGGCGTGTTCGTCTGTCACGACCAGGATCAGCTGGACGTCGCATTGCGCGCGGCAGCGTCGTTCGGCGATTCCATCGTGATCGAGGAGCTCCTCGAAGGTGAGGAGATCTCCGTCTTCGCTCTTTGCGACGGGGCGCGCGCACTGGCCCTCCCGGTCGTGCAGGACTTCAAGCGCGCCGAGGACGGAGACACCGGCCCGAACACGGGGGGAATGGGCTCGTACTCACCCGTGGCCGGCTTCGGCCCGGCCGAGATCGAGGAAGTGCTGGACACCGTTCATCGTCCCGTGCTCGAGGAACTCGCGGCGCGCGGCGCTCCCTTCGTCGGCGTCCTCTTCGCCGGGCTCATGCTTACCGGCGACGGGCCGCGCGTGCTCGAGTTCAACTGCCGTTTCGGGGATCCCGAGACGCAGTCGCTCCTGCCGCGTGTCGACGGCGATCTCCTCGGTGCGCTCGCACGCACAGCGGCCGGCGATCTCTCCGGCGTCGACCTCGAGGTCTCCGACGCCGCCGCGGTCACGGTCGTCCTCGCGGCCGGCGAATACCCGGCCGGCAACGACGTGGGGTCGCCGATCGACGGGATCGAAGACGCCGAGCAGGCCGGCGCCCTCGTCTTCCATGCCGGCACCGCGCTCAAAGGAGATCGGTTCGTGACGAACGGCGGCAGAATCCTCAGCGTCACGTCCACGGGAAGCACTGTCGCGGATGCACGCGAGCGGGCCTACGCAGCCTGCGAGCGCATCTCGTTCGCGGAAATGCGGTATCGCAGAGACATCGCCGCGATGGTCCATGTCTAGCCCGCTCGTCGGCATCGTCGTGGGCTCGGAGTCCGACCGGCCGCGCATGCAGGCGGCAATGGACGAGCTGGACGCGCGAGGGATCGCGCACGAGTTCGAGGTCCGGTCGGCACACCGGCAGCCGGATGCGGTGGCCGAGTACGGGCGCACCGCGCGCGAGCGGGGCCTGCGCGTCCTCATCGCGGGCGCCGGGCTGGCGGCCGCACTGCCGGGGGTGCTCGCGGCCCACACCGATTTGCCCGTGATCGGCGTCCCGCTTCGTTCCTCGCTGAGCGTGCTCGACGGGCTCGATGCACTGCTCTCGATCGCCCAGATGCCGCCCGGCGTACCGGTGGCCTGCGTCGGCGTCGACAACGCGAAGAACGCGGCCGTCCTCGCCGCCCGGATTCTCGGACCGACCGCCTCTCTAGAATCGACCCAGTGATCGCGCGCTACTCCCGCCCGGAGATGACCGGGATCTGGTCGGAGCAAAGCAAGTTCGCGCGGTGGCTCGAGGTCGAACTGGCTGCGCTCGAGGGCTGGGCGGAGTTGGGCGCGATCCCCGCGGAAGACGTCGCGAAGATTCGCGCGCAGGCGAGCGCGCCTACACCGGAGCGCGTCGCCGAGATCGAACGCGTCACCGATCACGACACCGCTGCGTTCGTCGACGCCGTCGCAGAACAGCTGGGGCCCGAAGGGCGCTGGTTCCACTACGGGCTCACATCGTCCGACGTGGTGGACACGGCGCTTTCGCTGCAGATTCAGGATGCCGGGCGTCTGATCCTCGAAGGGATCGACCGTGCGCTCGCAGCGGTCATAGCGCGCGCCGAGGAGCACCGGCACACGGTCTGCATCGGCCGCTCGCACGGCGTTCATGCGGAGCCGACCACGTTCGGCTGGAAGCTCGCCGGCTGGGCGTTCGAGCTCGACCGCGCGCGGGGCCGCGTCGCGCGTGCGCTCGAGACGAACCGCGTCGGGCAGCTCTCCGGAACGGTGGGTACCTACGCGCAGGTCGAACCGGAGGTGGAGCGCGTCGCGTGCGAACGGCTCGGCCTCGAGCCGGATCCGCTCTCGACGCAGGTCATCGCCCGCGACCGGCACGCGGAACTGCTATCGGCACTCGCTCTCGCGGCGAGCTCGCTCGATCGCTTCGCGACCGAGATCCGGCATCTCGCGCGCACGGAGGTGCGTGAGGTGGAGGAGCCGTTCAGCAAGGGGATGAAGGGCTCGTCGGCGATGCCGCACAAGCGGAACCCGAAGGTCGCCGAGCGCATCTGCGGGCTTGCGCGCGTCATGCGCGGGAACGCACTGGTCGGGCTCGAGAACATGCCGCTCTGGCACGAGCGCGACATCTCGCAGTCTTCCGCCGAGCGCATCGTCATTCCCGACTCGTTTCTTGCGCTCGACTACATGCTCGACCGCTTCGCCTGGATCGTCGAAGGGCTCGTCGTCTATCCCGAGCGGATGCGGCGGAACCTCGAGTCGAGCCACGGGCTCGTCTTCAGCCATCGCCTCTTGCTGGCGCTCGTCGATGTGGGCCTCGCGCGCGACGATGCCTACCGGCTCGTCCAGCGCCACGCGATGCGCGCGTGGGAGGAGGAGACCGACTTCGCCGAGCTCGTTCGCACTGATCCAGAGATCAGCGGCCGGGTCGATCTCGCCGCAGTCTTCGACCTCGACGCGACCGTCCGCCACGTCGACACCGTCTTCGATCGCTTGCACGCCCTCGCCCAGAAGGAGGAACCAGTCCATGCCTGACGCCGCGCTCCATGTCGGGAGCGGGAAGGTCCGCGAGCTCTACGCGCTCGACGACGAGCGGCTGCTCCTCGTCGCCAGCGACCGCATCTCGACGTTTGACGTCGTGCTGCCGACCGAGATCCCGGACAAGGGGCGGGTGCTCACGGGCCTGGCGGGATTCTGGTTTGCGCGCACGCAAGGCCTGTGCGCGAACCACCTGCTCGCGTTGCGCCCCGACGGACGCTCGACCGAATGCCGCCGGCTCGAGATGCTGCCGATCGAATGCGTCGTCCGTGGCTACCTTGCCGGCTCGGGCTGGAAGGACTACACCACGACCGGCGCGGTCTGCGGACACACGCTTCCACCCGGGCTCATCGAGTCCGCGGAGCTGCCCGAACCGATCTTCACGCCCGCGACCAAGGCGACGGCCGGGCACGACGAGAACATCGACCGCGACCGGGCGGCAGAGCTCGTCGGCGGCGACCTGCTCGGCGAAGTCGAGCGCGTCTCGATCGCTCTCTACCGGTTCGCGGCAGTGCACGCGCGCGAGCGCGGAATCCTGATCGCGGACACGAAGTTCGAGTTCGGGCTCGACGAGCAGGGGCAACTCGTTCTCGGCGACGAAGCGTTGACGCCGGACTCTTCACGATTCTGGCCGGCCGGTGAGTACCGGCCCGGAGGCTCGCAGCCCTCCTTCGACAAGCAGTTCGTGCGGGACTACTGCGAGACGCTCGGCTGGGACAAGACCCCGCCCGGACCTGAGCTTCCGGACGACGTCGTCGCCGGCACGCGCGCACGCTACGTCGAGGCGTTCGAGCAGCTGACGGGCATCGGCTTCGACGACTACCTCGCCGACCCGGACGTGGTGCTCCGATGAGAGCGACCGTTCTCGTCCGGCCCAAGGAGGGCATCCTCGATCCCCAGGGGCAGGCGGTCGAGTCCTCCCTGCGCCAGCTCGGTTTCTCCGTCGGCGAAGCGCGCGTCGGGCGAGTCGTCGACATCGAGGTCGACGCCACCGACGCAGCAAGCGCTCGCGCCGAGGTAGAGCGGATGTGCGAGCAGCTGCTCGCCAACCCGCTGATCGAGAGCTACGAGATCGAGCTTCCGGAGCTGCCGACGTGAGCAGCCCGCAGCCCCGGATCGGCGTGCTGCGCTTCCCCGGCGCGTGCGACGACCGCGATGCGCTCTGGGCGCTCGCCGCCCTCGACGCAGAGGCAGTCTTCGTCTGGCATACCGAGACGGAGCTGCCGAACCTCGACGCTGTCGTCCTTCCGGGCGGCTTCTCCTACGGCGACTACCTTCGCTGCGGCGCGATCGCTCGATTCTCTCCCGCAATGGAAG
This sequence comes from Gaiellaceae bacterium, assembly GCA_041493175.1. Classification (GTDB taxonomy): domain Bacteria; phylum Actinomycetota; class Thermoleophilia; order Gaiellales; family Gaiellaceae; genus 3-1-20CM-4-69-9. The sequence goes on from JBGPYI010000118.1 coordinate 6,895, forward strand.
CTGTCGCCGCGTTCGCGTCCGACGGAGGGCTCGTGCT
>JBGPYI010000137.1:0-6355 GCA_041493175.1 Gaiellaceae bacterium
GCATCTTTGGGTTCCAGCGTCGCGTCTGGTGGCCGAAGTGGACTCCAGCCTCCAGTAGCTCGCGCATAGAGACGACGGACATCGGGATCAGGTCCCCTTTCTGGTTGATTTGATTGCTGCCGGTGGGGCCTGGCTGGAACCAGCATCCGTCGAACGCCGGCACCGCCACCCAGGCTGATCCGCCGGGTCGGGTGCGAAAAACCGCCGCATTCTAGCGACTACGCGCCGGCTCGGGCGCGTCCAAGAGCTGCGGTGAGATCGTCGGGCAGGGGCGACTCGACGTCCACTCGCTCCTCCGTGAAGGGATGGGGGAAGGCGAGCCGGCCCGCATGTAGGAACTGGCGCTCCAGATCGAGCTCTCTCGGTCGTCCATAGAGGGTGTCGCCTGCAACCGGCAGATCGATCGCCGCCAGGTGCACGCGGATCTGATGGGTGCGCCCGGTTTCGAGCCTCACGTCGAGGAGCGTGTGGCGCGCCAGGAGCTCCTTCACCTCGAAGTGCGTGATCGCCTCGCGCGGCTTGTCGGTGTCGAGCGACTGCCGCAGCGGGTCGCGGCGGTCACGCCCGGTCGGCGCCTCGATCCGGCCGCTGCGCGAGCGCGGTCGTCCCACGACGAGCGCGGCGTAGTGCCGCTCCAGTGCCCGGCTGCGGATCAGATCCTGCAGGCGCGTGTGCGCCTCCTCCGAGCGCGCGACGACCATCAGTCCGGAGGTGTCGCGGTCGAGCCTGTGCACGATTCCGGGACGAGCCGCATCTCCCCCGGCGATGTCGTGCGCGAGCAGGCCCTGGACGAGCGTGCCCGTCGCGTGCCCGGATGCCGGGTGCACGACGAGGCCGGCGGGCTTGTCCACCACGATGAGGTGCTCGTCCTCGTAGGCGATGCGCAGGTCCATCTGCTCTGGCGCGAGCTCGGTGACCTCTTGCTCCGGCGGCTCGAACTCCAGCTCCTCGCCGCCGGAGAGTCGCTGGCTCTTGCCGAGCGGCCGGCCGTCGACGAGCACCGTCCCCGTTTCGAGGAGCCGCTCCGCCACGCCGCGCGAGCCGACCTCCGGCAGGGAGGCGAGGAAGCGGTCGAGCCGCTCGCCCGCCGCCTCGTCAGGAACGCGTTGCTTCACGCACGCACGGGGGCCGGGACGACGCGACGTCGTTTACGACGTCGCTTAGAGGTCGCGCGAGCTCCGCTCGTGCGGCCGCCTTCACCCCGCTCGGTCGCCGCGACCAACGATCCGACCCGGCCGCGTCGCCTGCCGGTCCGAGGCCACGAGCGCTAGCAGCAGAGCCGCTACGCCGACGACGATGAATGTATCGGCAAGGTTGAAGGCCGGCCAGTACTTGAAGTCGAGGAAGTCCGTCACATGCCCGAGCCGGACCCGGTCGGTCAGATTCGAGACGCTGCCCCCGATCACGAGCCCGAGCGCAACGGGCAGAACCGGATGCCGCGAGCCGGAGCGCGCGAAGAAGTAGAGCATCCACGCGACGGCGAGACCCGTCAGCAGGATGACGATCGACGTCGCGCTCGCGAAGAGCCCGAAGGCGATCCCGGAGTTCGTGACGTGGTGGATCGAGAACGCACCGACCACGTGCACCTCGTCATTGAGGTCGAGACGGCTCGTCACGATCGACTTCGTCAGCTGATCCGCGCCGATTGCGGCAAGCGCGACTGAGCCGAGGCTCAACCATTGCGGCCAGCTGGCGCCGAGCTGCCGCTCTGCGACGGAGATCGGTGTCAGGCCGTCGGTCGTCGAGCCGACGCGGATGTCCGCCGTCCGTGACGAGAGCCGCTCGGTCAACGACCCTCCCGGTCGCGCTGGCAGTCGATGCACAGCGTCGCCCAGGGCCGCGCCTCGAGGCGCTCTTCGGCGATCTGCTTGCCGCAGTTCGTGCAGATGCCGAACGTGCCTTCCTCGATGCGCTTCAGCGCCGCGTCGATCTCTGCGAGGACGTGCTCGGAGTTCTCCTCGAGGGTGTAGTCGAGCTCGCGGTCGTACGTCTCGGTTGCGTTGTCGGCGAGGTCGTGGGCAGTCTCCTCGCCGGCGTCTTCGGCCAGAGTGCCGGAGGTCTCCTCATGGAGATTCTGAATCGCGGCCTCGACGCGCTTCCGCTCTTCGAGCAGAGCCTCGCGGAACCGATCCGTGTCGATTGCGCTCACGCGCGGCGCTCCTTTCCGGCGGCCGACGAGAGGCGCCGTTCGATCTGAGTCGGGTCGAGACCAGCCAGCTGGACGATCTTGTCTCGCGCTCCGTGACCCGAAACGAGCGTCACGGCCTCACGCGGCAGCGAGAGTGTCTCCGCCAGTAGCCGGACGACCGCCTCGTTCGCGCGACCTCCTTCCGCCGGCGCGGCGACGCGGACCTTCCACGCCTCACCGTGTCGGCCGACGATGTGGGCGCTCCTTGCGCCCGGGGACACACGCAACCGCACGCGTGTGGAAACCGCTTCCATGCAGGGAGTCTAGCTCCGGAGTCCGCTCAGGCCGCCTCCGCCTCGGCGGTCTTCTTCGGGGGCTCCTCGTCGACGAGCGCGAGTGCCGAGTGCAGTAGGGAGCGCATCCGCCGGACCTCCGTCAGGAGCCGGTCGTGATCCGCGCGTGCGGTCCGCGTGATCGCGCGGGCCTCGGAGCGCGCCTCCTCGATGATGAGGTCCGCCTCCCTCCCGGCCTGCTCCTTGAGCGTGACGGCGGCCTTTTCGGCTGAAACAAGTGTCGTGCGCAGGAGCGATTCGAGCTCGCGATAGCGAACGAGATCCGCCTCGAGCTGCTCGACCTTGTCGGCGAGGTCCGCGCGTTCGCGCCAGACGTCTTCGAAGCTCGCCACGATCTCGTCCAGCAGGCCGTCGACGGCGGTCCGCTTGTAACCGCCGACGAGGCTTCTCGCCGGCTCGAGATGTCTGATTTCAACGGGAGTGAGGGTCACGGTCTCCCCCTTTCAGTGCAAGCGGTTGAGGATGCTCAGGACGACCTTCAGGAAGATGTAGAGAAACGCCACGCCGATCACAGGCGAAAGGTCGAGCGGCCCGAAGGTCGGCAGGATGCGGCGCCACAGCCGGAGGTACGGGTCGCACACGTCGTAGAGGAACCGCTGGATCCTGTTCAGCCAGGTCGAGTAGGGAAGCCGCACCCACGAGGTGATGATGTAGGCCAGGATCAGCAGCGAGTAGACGGTGATAAAAACCTGCACGAAACCGGCGACGTTGTCGACAGCGTCGTAGAGCAAGCCGAGCATGGCACCGTCGGCCATCACACCCAGTTCGGCGTCAGGGCCCGTGTTCCTTGCTCAGGCCTGATTGAAGAAGCCGCCGCGCTCGAGCAGGCGCGCGCGCTCCTCGGCCGACACCTCGACGTTGCGGGGTGTCAGCAGGAAGACCTTGTCGGCCACGCGCTGCATGCCGCCGTCGAGGGCGTACGTCAGCCCGCTGGCGAAGTCGATGAGACGCTTCGAGAGGTCCTGGTCCGAGCTCTGCAGATTCAGGATGACCGGGATCGATTCCTTGAACTTGTCCGCAATCTGCTGTGCATCGTTGAAGCTCCGCGGCACGACCAGATGGACGCGGACGGAGGCCGGCGACGGCACGGCCGCGACGCGTGGCCGCAGGACTGTGGTCCTGTCGTTCGCCACCGGTTCCGGGTCGGTCCAGTCATCGAACTCCCCCCGCTCGCGCCGGCGTGGCGCCAGGCGGCGCACGTTGGGCCGTTCGGCATAGCTGCGCTGCAGGTCCTCGTCCGTGACGTAGGCGTCCTCGTCCCAGTCCTCCTCCTCGGCGATGCCGAAGTAGACGAGGGTCTTGTTCCACACGTCCGCAAAGCCCATCTCGCGCGAAATGTTACTCCCCGTACAGGACCGAGCCGATGCGGACGAAGGTCGCTCCCTCCTCCGCGGCGACTCTGTAGTCCTGGCTCGTTCCCATGGAGAGTTCCCGCAGGCCGTGTTGCTCGGCCAATTCCCTCAAGCGCATGAAGTAGGGACGCGACGCCTCCGGATCGCCGGTCTCCGGGGGCATCGTCATCAGTCCGCGCACGTCACTGTAGAGCTCGAGGAAGCGCGGCAGCTCCTCGGGAACGATCCCGGACTTCGAAGACTCGCCGGCCAGGTTCACTTCGACGAGGGCCGGAACAGCCAGGCGGCTCGCGGCCGACTCCGAGTCGAGCGAGTGCACGAGCTCGCAGATTCGATTCACGACCTTCACCTTGTTCGACTGCAGACGGCCGATGAAGTGCCAGCGAAACGTGTCGCCGTACTCCGCATGCTTTCGCTCGAGCTCCTGCGCGCGGTTCTCGCCCACGACCTCAACGCCTGCGTCGGCGAGCACGCGCATGTCTTCGAGCGCGACGTACTTGGTCGCCGCGACCACCGTGACGCCGTCGCCGACCTCCGAGCGGATGCGCTCGTAGTTCGCGCGTACCGCCTCAGGCGACGTAGCCGATCACTCCCTGGCGTCCCGTGACCGGTCCGTCGCGGCGATGCGAGAAGAAGCGGTCGGCGTTGCACGCCGTGCAGAGGTCGAGCCGTTCGATGCTCTCGACTCCGGCGGCACGCAGCACGCGCTCCGCGACGGTCCAGAGGTCCAAGTTGGGACCACGGAGCGCGTCGGCGCCGAAGCGCGCGCGATACGCGTCGGCAATGTCTTCGCCGACCTCGTAGCAGCAGGGGCCGATTCCTGGACCGATCACCGCGGCGAGCTGCCCTCCGAGCGCGGCGACCCCCGCCTCGACGATCCCGCGGAGCAGCCCCAGTCTTCCCGCGTGCAAGAGGGCGAGCGCCGGCTTCTCCCCATCTTGGCGTGCGAGCGCAATCGGGAGGCAGTCGGCCGTCACCTTCAGCATCGGGACGCCGGGTTCGTCGGTCCAGAGCCCGTCGCCCTCACGATCGCGCTCGCCGGCCTCCGCTCGGTTGACGGTGGCGGCGTGCACCTGCCGGTTCATCGCCAGCCCGGCGCCGTCCGTGCCCGCTGCCTCGCAAAGCCTGCGCCGGTTCTCCTCGACGTTCGCGGGGTCGTCGTGGGTCAGGAGGCCAAGGTTGAGCGAGTCGAACGAGCCTTCGCTGACGCCGCCCCGGCGCGTCGAGAAGGCGACCGAGTAAGGGCCGCCGAGTGCATCCCAGGAGATCAGCGGCAGGCTCACGAAAGCCCCGCGCGGGCGCGCTCGAGCAATCGGTCACGAGTGTTCAGCGCGGGATCGTCGACGACCGCATCGAGAAGTGTGTCGAGGGCAGCTCCGAGCGCGCGCCCTTCGCCGTAGCCGAGGGCGATCAGGTCGGACCCGTCGACCGCGAGATCGGCGAGGCGGTGCGGTTGGGCACGTTCCTGTTCGAGTAAGGCGTGCAGTCGAGAGACAGCCTCGAGCTCCGACTGCTGTACCCGTTTGCCGCGCAGGTCCGCCTCCTTGTGCGCGACGAGATCGAACGCGAGCTCGTCGCCGTGCGCTCGCAGCATGCGACGCGCGAAGAGCTCGTCGACATCGTCCAATGGGAACGCGTGCGCGCGCACGAGCCGTGCCACGTGCGTGCGCAGACTCGTGGGGTAACGCAACCGCCGCATCGCGGCGGCTGCGAGCTGCGCCCCGCGGTCCGCGTGTCTGCCGTTCGCCCCCGGCTTGCCGAGATCGTGGAAGAGCGCGCCCAGCCGGACCGCGAGCGGCGCTCCCGCGTCGGCCGCGGCCTGCACGACCGCGAAGATGTGCTCGTCGAGCGGTAGGTGCTGCCGCTCGCTGTTCTGCTCGAAGCCGATTACCTCCTCGAACTCCGGGAGCAGCGCGGTGAGAACGCCGGTGTCCCGGGCAAGCCGCAGCGCCCGCGCAGGCTCCCGTCCTAGCAACAGCTTCGAGAGCTCACCCATTCCGTCGGAGTGAAGCCCACCCCCCACGCGCTCGCCGGAGACGAGCGCGACGCTCGAGGCTTCGGCGCGCATCTGCTGCAGTGTCTCCACATCCGGCTCCAGCCCGAGCTGCGAGACGAGGCGCAGGCCCCGGACGAGACGCAGTGGATCCTCGGCGAAGCTCCGCGGCCGCACGGTGCGAAGCACGCCGTTCTTCAGATCCTCCGCCCCCCCGAACGGGTCGACCATTTCCCCTGTCTCCAGCCGCCGCGCCATCGCATTCACGGTGAAGTCGCGGCGGCCCATGTCGTCCTCGATCGAGAGCTCCGGGTCGGCGACGATCTCGAAATCGTGGCGGCCTGGGCCGGTGCTGCGCTCGGCACGGGGAGGCGCGAACTCGATTCCCGCCGGCGCAAGGAGGCGCAGCTCCCGTGGCCGATCCGAGGCACGCCGGAGAGCGTCGTCGGCGACATGAGGCTGGGGTTTACGGACAACGAGACGCGGCACGGGGCGATGATGCCGGTGCGCGACTACCCGCTGTTCGAGA
>JBGPYI010000042.1:0-11314 GCA_041493175.1 Gaiellaceae bacterium
CACAACGTGGGCGGGCTGCCAGCCGACATGCGCATGGAGCTCGTGGAGCCGCTGCGGCTGCTCTTCAAGGACGAGGTGCGCCGGGTCGGCGAGGAGCTCGGAATGCCGGAGCGGATGGTGTGGCGCCAACCGTTCCCCGGCCCCGGCCTTGCGATCCGCATCATCGGTGCCGTCACGGAGGAGCGCCTAGCGATTCTCCGTACGGCGGATGCGATCTTGCAGGAGGAGATCCGGCGCGCAGGGTTGTACCGCGAGCTGTGGCAGTCGTTCGCCGTGCTGCCGGCGATCCGCTCGGTCGGCGTGCAGGGCGACGAGCGCACGTACGCGTATCCGATCGTCATCCGCGCGGTCACGTCGGACGATGCGATGACCGCGGACTGGGCGCGTCTGCCGTACGATCTCTTGGAGACGATTTCGAGCCGAATCATCAACGAGATCCCCGGCGTCAATCGAGTCGCCCTCGACCTGAGCTCGAAACCCCCGGCCACGATCGAATGGGAGTAGTCCGAACGGGCCACTGTCCTCGGGTCTGACCCCAAGACAGTGGCTGTTTCCGCCAGGGGCTCTGCGGTTACCGCATGCTGAAGCCGGTCAGCTGTTCGGGTTCCTCTTCTTCCACCTGGACTGAATCCACCTGCGCGCCGCGGGGACCCTCGCGGCTGAAGGCGACGAGCCGCTCGACCGCATCCGCTTCGCCTTCGAACACCGCCTCGACCGCACCGTCCGGACGATTCGCGACCCAGCCGGTGACGCTGAGCCGCTGCGCCAGCCGCCGCGTCGAGTCGCGGAAGAACACGCCTTGCACCAACCCGCGCACGATCACACGCCGCCTGATCACGAGCCGTATTCTCGCTCCTAGGGCGTTCGGATCTTCGAGACCAGCTGCTGCTGGTGATAGCCGGGGTTCTCGCCCGCGGCGTTGAACGTCTCGACCGACGCCGTGTAGGTGAAGCCGCCCCGCGAGTCGATGCCGAAGTAGTCGCCGATGAAGCTCGCCGGGTTGCAGATGCAGTCGAAGCGCGGCGATGACAGCTGTGGGTCCCAGGTGTTCGCCGACAGACGGATGTTGTGGCCGAGCGGCCGGAGCTTCGCGCCGTAGAACTGGATCGCCGTATTGATGCAGTAGTTCTCGCGCCCGTATGGCACACGCGGGTCGAAGACCAGGCCTGCGACGGTTGCGTCGGGCGTGTCGTCGCGTTGGGGACAGGCCAGCCGCCGGTCGTAGAACGCGACTGCGACGGTCCCGTTGGGAGCGACGGCGAGATTCGGTTGCAGCGCGTCGCCCACGCCGGACGCGTCGTTCACCTGGATCGCTCGGGACCAATGCCTGCCGCCGTCGAGCGAAGCCCGGACGAACAGCTCCGTCGCGCTGACACCGGACTGCTCGTACGCAGCATACAAAGGGTAGAAACGGCCGACCTTCCGCGGGCCGACCGCGAATGCCTCCCCGAACGCGGCCCGGAACGTGGTGTTCCGATACCCGTCGACATTGTGGCGGACGATCAACCGCCGTCGCGTCCAGGTCTTGCCCCCGTCACGTGACGAGGTGAGCGACATCGTGAACGGCTCGTTGGAGGTGCGGAAGCTCGACGTCGCCAGCCAGACGGTTCCGTCGGGCGCGACGCGTGGCAGCGACCCGTTGTCGCCGACCCGCCGCGCCTGGGCCAGCACGAGCCGTGGGCGGGACCAGTTCGTATGCGTGCCGTTTTCACGCGCATCCGCGTACGAGCCGTAGATGCGCAGGTCGCTGTCCTGGTTCCCGACGGCCCACGTGGCATAGACGCGGCCGTAGTGCCGGCTGCGGCGATTCGTGTCAATCGCCAGCCATTGCTTGTCGAAGACCGCGTTCCCGTTGAACGGCGTTCGCTCGATCAGATCCAGCTGCCCGCCGTGTGTCGTGTTCCAGGCCGTCGCCGTTGCCGCGCCGTGGGGGCGAACGGCGATCCCCAGTCCCGAGCGCGGCAACGAGGGATTGACGTCCGGCGACAGGAAGAAGTGCTGGCCGCTCGGGATGTACGAGAACTGGTACGGGAACACGACTGCATAGAAGTTCCCCCACGGGTCGAACGCTCCGACGGGATCCGAGTTGTCCGTCCAGCCTTCGTACCCGGGAATGTGACCGAGCTGCGGCCAGGTCGCGCCGCCGTCGAACGACTCGAAGAAGCCGGTGAGGTGGTTGTAGCCCTCGCTGCTGACGATCCACTTGCTGATGCCGATCAGATGCCGGGCGTCCGTCGGGTCGACGTGCAGATCCGATTCGGAGAAATCCTTCGCGCGGAGCGGCGGGTTCGAGACGTCCTGCGTCAGATAGGGCCCGATGTCTTCTCCCGTCGTCGCAGCGACGTTGCACAAGGTGGAGCCGCCGTCCGGATAGCCCTGCGCCGGCACGAGGCTGGCTGTGTAGTAGACCTCCGGCGCGTAACAGCTGACCCTTTGGGTAGTCGCCGCCACGCTGGTGACGCCGCGCTGCGCGTAACTGGCCGCGAAGGTCGCGTCCGCCTGCACGCCCTGAGGTGGCGCCGCGGCCGCAGCGGGTACGCAGACCCCCGCGCAGGCCGCAACGAGCGCGGCGGTGCGTCCTCTCACTGGCATGAGCATAGTGACGACGTGGAGACGGAAAGGTTCGTGTCACGCTTCGCGCTCGCTCGCATCGGCGCGGCCTCCAACTTCTACCGGGATGGAGCGGGCGCGCGGCTCCGGCGGCAGCGCCTGCGCGTCTATCTCGAGCACCGAGCGGACGCCACCGTCCTGCTCGTCGGCGAAGCGCCCGGCTACCGTGGCGCGCGCGTCGCTGGCCTGCCTTTCACGTCGGAGCGCCTTGCCCATGCACCCGGGCAACGGGACCTCGAACCGCCGGCCGACCCGACCTGAGATCCTCGCCGCACGCCCGTTTCTCGAGGAGCTGGCGGAGAACCGACGGCTGATCGCGGTCGGAAAGCTAGCGGCGAGGGCCACGGAGGCCCCGTACGTCCGCCATCCGCCCATGGCGGCGCGGCCGAATTCCGGGCCGGGCTGCTACAGTTTTGCGCCGGCGGACGCCCTAGTCCGCCTTTTCCATGACTGCCTTTTCCATGAAGACTTACAACGCCAAACCGGGAGAGATCGCACGCCACTGGTACGTGGTGGACGCCGACGGGCAGACGCTCGGTCGGCTCGCGACCCGCATCGCGGACCAGCTGCGTGGCAAGGGCAAGCCCGAGTACACCCCGCATGTGGACACCGGCGACTTCGTCATCGTCGTGACCGCCGAGAAGATCCCGGTGACCGGCAACAAGCTCGACCAGAAGCGCTACTACCGGCACTCCGGCTATCCCGGAGGTCTCCGCAGCCGAACCCTGCGCGAGCAGCTCGAGCGCCGGCCCGAAGAGGTTCTGCGCGCCGCGGTGAAGGGAATGCTCCCGAAGAACCGGCTCGCTCGGCAGCAGATCACGAAGCTCAAGATCTATGCGGGACCCGAGCATCCGCATGGGCCGCAGGCGCCGCAGCCGCTGAAGTGGGAGGACAGATGAGTCAGATCGCGCAGTACCGTGGGACGGGCAAGCGGAAGACTTCCGTTGCCCGCGTGATCCTGCGACCCGGCGACGGGAACACGTGGTTCAACGGTCGTACGATCGAGGACTACTTTCCGCGCGCCGCGCACCGCACGTCCGCGCTGGCGCCGTTGCAGACCGCAGGGGTGGAGGGGACCTTCGACATCCGGGTCCGCGTTCACGGCGGTGGCCCGAGCGGGCAGGCAGGCGCCGTCCGCCACGGCATCGCCCGCGCGCTCGTCGAGGCCGATCCCGAGTTGCGTGTCGCGCTCAAGCGGGCCGGCTTTCTGACGCGCGACGCTCGAATCGTCGAGCGCAAGAAGGCGGGCCTCCACAAGGCACGCAAGGCGCCGCAGTTTAGTAAGCGCTAGAAGCTGCGCTTTTAGCGCTTGTCCGAGCTAGACCCGCGCTTCGCGCGGGCGAACGGACGCGGACGACGCGACGTCCGCGTCCTCCTATGAAGATGATGCCCAAGCCGTCTCCTCACGTATCCTCCGCGCCCGTGCCACGGCGCTACTTCGGAACCGACGGCGTGCGCGGTATCGTCGGAGAAGAGCTGACACCCGACCTCGTCGAGCGTCTCGGCCGTGCCGCGACACTGTGGTCCGGTCGGGGCCGCATCTTCATCGGACGCGACACGCGCGCGTCCGGGCCCGAGCTGGAGGAGGCGCTCGCGCGCGGGATTGCCTCCGTCGGCGGCAACGCGATCGTCGCGGGCGTGCTCCCGACTCCGGCTGTCGCACTCTTGACGCTCGACCTGGGGTGCGTCATCACCGCATCCCACAACCCTCCCGAGTACAACGGCGTCAAGTTCTTCGATCGCGACGGCCAGAAGCTGTCCGACACCCAGGAGGAAGAGATCGAGGCGCTGCTCGACGAGCCGGCCACGGGGGGCGGCGACATCGACGAGGTCGGCGTCGCCACGGACAGCTACCTGGAGCACGTCGTCGAACGATTCGGCTCCGATCTCACCGGCTTGAGGATCGGCGTCGATTGCGCGAACGGCGCGTACTCCGGGCTCGCACCGCAGGCCTTCACGCAGCTCGGTGCCGAGGTCACGGCAATCGGCGACGAGCCCAATGGGACGAACATCAACGTCGGCTGCGGCGCGACCGACCTGCGTGCGCTGCAGTGCACCGTCACCGAACGCGGGCTCGACCTCGGCGTCGCCTTCGACGGTGACGGCGACCGCATGCTGGCCGTCGACGGGAACGGCGACGTCGTCGACGGCGATCAGATCGTCGCCGTGCTCGCGCTCGACCGCGATGTCGACCTGGTCGCGGTAACCGTGATGGCGAACATGGGCTTGCATCGCCTCATGGCCGAGAACGGCGTGCGCGTTGTCACCACCGACGTCGGCGACCGTTACGTTCTCGAGGCGCTGCGCCGCGAAGGAGGCATTCTCGGCGGCGAGCAATCCGGGCACCTGATCTGGCTGGACGGACATGTGACTGGCGACGGTTTGGTTGCGGCGCTCCTGCTTTGCAGGGCGTTGCACGGCCGTCCACTCGCGAAGGTCGCCGCGGTCATGCCCCGCTTCCCGCAGGCGAAGGAGAATGTCTCCGTCGAGCGACATGGGCGCCTCAATCCCGCGATCGAAGAGGAGGTTGCGCGGCTCAACGCCGAGCTCGGGGACCGCGGCCGGGTGCTCGTGAGACCGTCCGGCACGGAGCCCGTCATCCGGGTGCTGGCGGAGGCGGAAACCGGCCCGGAGGCCGAAACCCTCTGTGGTACGATCGCGGCTCTCGTGCGACGAGAGCTCGGCTGACCGTCTCGACGAAGGGGCGGATGCTCAGCCGGGCTTTGCCGTTTTCGAGAGCCCGTTTTCGGAAAAACCGCGAATCTGCAGCATTTCGATCCACCTCTGAAGGCACGGGGCGGCAACTGAGAGGAGCTTCGGGTGTGCGGGATCATCGGGTACGTCGGTAGCCGGCCTGCGAAGGAGCTGTTGCTTCACGGTCTCGAGCGCCTCGAGTACCGCGGCTACGACTCGGCCGGCATCGCGCTGCGTGAGAACGGCAGCCTCGAGTACGTGCGCGCGGTGGGCAACCTCCAGTTTCTGAAGGACGCCGCCGGCCCGAACGGCTCCACGTCGAATCACGGTCTCGGTCACACGCGCTGGGCGACCCACGGCGCCGTCACCGAGCAGAACGCGCACCCGCTGACGGGTTGTGAGGACGGTCGGGTCGCGATCGTCCTGAACGGAATCGTCGAGAACTATCGTGAGCTCAAGCAATCGCTCGAAGCCGAAGGCCATCGGTTCAGCTCCGAGACTGATGCGGAAGTGGTTGTGCACCTCGTCGAGCACAACTACGAAGGCGATCTCCTGGAGGCCGTGCGAGCCACCTATCGCCGGCTCGAGGGGCACTTCGCCTTTGTCGTGATCCATCACGACCATCCCGATCTTCTCGTCGGCGCGCGCCGTCAATGCCCGCTCGTCGTCGGCGTCGGGGACGGCGAGATGTTCCTGGCGTCGTCGATTGCGGCGTTCCTCCGCGAGACGCGCAAAGTGCAGCTGATCGAGGACGGCGAGGTCGTCGCGATCACTCCCGAGGGGGCGCGCTTCTTCACGGACGAGGGCGAGGTCGAGCACAAGGAGGTCGAGCCCATCGACTGGGACGACGAGAGCGCCGTCAAGGGCGGCTACGAGACGTTCATGCTCAAGGAGATCTACGAGCAGCCGGAGGCGGTGCGCGAGACGATCGGCGACCGCGCGCGCCGCGGCAAGCTCGTGCTCGAGGGGATCGGCCTCAACGAGCTGGAGATCCAGAACCTGCGCCGGATCGTGATCGTCGCGTGCGGCACCGCTTACCACGCCGGCGTAGTCGGGCGGTACATCATCGAGGAGTGGGCGCGCGTTCCGGTCGAGCCGGACATCGCGAGCGAGTGGCGCTACCGCAACCCCGTGCTCTCGAAGGACACGCTGGTGATCGGGATCACGCAGTCGGGTGAGACTGCCGACACGATCGCAGCAATGCGCCTAGCTCGTGAGCAGGGCGCGCGGACGCTCGCGATCACCAACCAGCTCGGAACGCAGATCACGCGCGAGGTCGACGCGGTCCTCTACACACGCGCCGGGCTCGAGATCGGCGTGGCGGCGACGAAGACTTTCACCGCTCAGGTCGCTCTGCTGTCACTGATCGCGCTCAAGCTCGCGCAGGTCCGGCGCACGCTGCCCGCGGAAGAGATCGAGTTCATCCTCGAGGAGCTCTACGACCTGCCCGAGAAGATGGAGCAGTTCCTGGACGCCGACCATCCCATCGAGGAGATTGCGCAACGGCACTACAACAAGCCGTTCTTCCTCTACCTCGGGCGGCACATCGGGCTGCCGGTCGCCCTCGAGGGCGCGCTGAAGCTGAAGGAGATCTCCTACATCCCCACCGAGGCGTACTCGGCCGGCGAGATGAAGCACGGACCGATCGCCCTTCTCGACTCCGAGACGCCGGTCGTCTGCATCGCCATCGATCAGAAGGTGGTCTACGACAAGGTCGTCTCGAACATTCAGGAGGTGAGGGCGCGCGGCGCGCAGGTGATTGCGATCGCAACCGACGGGAACGAGGACATCCAGCACCATGCGGACGACGTCATCTACATCCCGCGCACGCCTGCATTCCTGCAGGCAGTGCTCGCGGTGCTGCCGCTCCAGCTGCTCGCTTACCGCATCGCACGACTGCGTGGGCTGAACGTCGACCAGCCACGCAACCTGGCGAAGACCGTCACCGTCGAGTAGGAACGTGCGCTAGGAGACGGCGGCGTCGCCCGGGCGCGGCTCGATCACGCCGGTCTCGGGCGTGCCGACCGGCAAGAGCGGTCTCGCACCACGCAGGTAGAGCGTGTCATAGACGAGCGCGGCCAGCGCACCGCCGACGAACGGGCCCACGTACCAGACCCACGCGTCGGTCCAGTGGCGTGACAGCAGCTCCGGCCCGAACGCGCGGGCTGGATTCATTGCGGCGCCGGTCATCGGGCCACCCACCAAGACGTCCATCGTGATCGTCAGGCCGATCGCGAGCCCGGCGATCGATTTGAAGGAGCCGCCGGGATCGGCGGCGGTGGCGAAGATCACCCAGACGAGGAAGAACGTCAGCACGATCTCGATCCCGAGCCCTTGCCAGTGGCTGACGCCGCCTGCGAGGCCGGGGGCACCGAGATGCGTGAGCCGCCGCGCGGTCTCGGGATAGAACCAGCGCAGTAGCGCGGCTGCTGAAGCGGCGGCCGCGAACTGCATGCTCCAGTAGACGACAGCCAGCGACGGAGCGATCCGTCGGGTGACGACGAACCCGAGCGTGACGGCGGGGTTGAAGTGCGCGCCGGAGATGTGCCCGACCGCGGAGGCCATCACGGCGATCGCGAGGCCATTGGCGAGGGCGACGCCGACGAGGGTGAGCCCGCTGTAGACGTCGATGGCCGGCGCACTGGTCAGTGCGGGTGCGAGCGCTTTGGCAATCGTGAGGATCGAGCCTGCGCCCGCGAAGACGAGCGTGAAGGTGCCGACGAACTCGGCGAAGCCACGTCGGAGCGGCTCGTGGTCCATCGCGGCTGGAAGGTACGTGGCGGGTCGGACGGCGTGGTTACGCGGCTCTGACGGGGCGGTCGTCGACGTCCGGTCGGGAAGGTCGAGCACGTCGGCGCCATTACTTTCAACCAGTAGACGCGAGACCGTCCCGAATGGGTGCGGGTGGACCTCAGTCGTCCAGCTCGCGGCGGAGCCGCTTCGTCCGGGACCGCCGCTGTTTGTCCTCCAGCCGGCGGCGGCGGGAGGCCTCCGTCGGCTTCGTCGGCACCCGGCGCCGCTCTACGCGAAGCGCCCGGCGGAGCTGTTCGACAAGCCGCTCGACGGCGAGCTCGCGGTTCCGTAGCTGGCTCCGCTCGTCCTGCGCCAGGGCGCGCAGCACGGGCCCTGCACGCGCGACGACGCGGCGCTTCTGGGTATTGGTGAGCGCATTCGAGGCCTCCACGTCGAAGACTGCTTCGACGCGCGTTTCGGTCTTCTGTGCATGCTGTCCGCCCGGCCCGCTCGAACGCGAGAAGCGGAGCTCAACTTCCGCGAGCGGCAGAACAACGGAACGGGTCACGCGAATAGACTCGCCGTCCATGGCTGCAATTCTGCTTGACGTCGACGGTGTCTTCCACGTTTCGGGCGAACCGATCGCCGGCGGGGCCGAGGCCGTCCGACGGCTTCGTGCCGAAGGGCACAGGATCCGCTTCGTCACGAACAACACGACACGGGCCCGTGCGGCTCTGGCCGAGGAGCTGCGGGCGATGGGGATCGAGCTCGACGACGAAGAGCTGCAGACGACGCCGCGGGCGGCGGCGCAAACGCTGGCCGGGCGCCGGGTTCTCGCGCTGACGATGCACGCGATCGTGGGCGAGCTGGAAGGGATCGAGCTCGTCGGCGAGGATGCGGAGGCGGTCCTCCTCGGCGGCGCCGACGAGACCCCCGAGACGAACCTCGTCTTCAGTTACATGAATCTGGCGCGCGCATTCCACGAGCTCGAGGCCGGCGCGCAGCTCTACTCGCTGCACAAGAACCGGTGGTGGCAGACCAAGCACGGGCCGCTCCTCGACGCCGGCGCGTTCGTCGCCGGGCTCGAGTACGCCGCCGACACGGAGGCGATCGTGCTCGGCAAGCCGTCGACTACCTACTTCGAGGCTGCGTTGAAGGTACTCGACGCCGAGCCGAGCCTCACGTGGATAGTCGGCGACGACATCGAAGCCGACATCGGCGGCGGACAGGCGCACGGCATGAAGACCGTCCTCGTCCGCACGGGAAAGTTCAGACCGGACGCAGTGGAGGCGAGCCGGTCCAAACCCGACGGGATCATCTCTTCGATCGCGCAGCTGCCCGATTGGCTCGAGGAACATTTGTGACCCACCTATGACCGTCGGTGTCGATCTGATCGAGATCGAGCGCGTGCGCCGCGCGCTCGAGCGCTATCCGCGCTTCCGCGAGCGCTGCTTCACGGAGGCGGAGCGCGCGTACTGCGATTCGCGCCCGAATCCGGCCCAGAGCTATGCCGGCAGGTTCGCCGGCAAGGAGGCCGTGGGGAAGGCGCTCGGATTCGGCGTTGCGCGTGCGTTCGCCTGGCGTGACATCGAGATCGCCGGGCGGCCGAAGCCTTCCGTGCGCCTCAGCGGCCGGATCGCGGCGTGGGCCGAGGACATCGTCGGCGCCGGTTCGATCGACCTGTCGATGACGCATTCGCGCGAACTCGCCAACGCGGTGGCCGTCGTCGACCAGCGTTAGTGCCCCTCCAGGCAATGTCCTCCGGCTTCTGGCCCGCGATCACACGGCGCCAGAGGCCACCCTCGTCCTTACCAAGGCTGCCAGCCTTGGCTGCGGACGAGTGCGGCCTCTGGCTTGGTGCTCACGACCCAGAAGCTCGGCAACATCACCTGAAGGGGCACTGATGTTGGAGCCGCTCTACACGGCGGACGAAATGCGCGCCGCCGAGCAGGGTCACGACGTCGAAGCATTGATGGAGCAGGCAGGGCGTGCGGTTGCAGACGCCGTCCTCCGCCGGTATCCCGAAGCGCGCCGAGTCGCAGCGGTGTGCGGCAAGGGCGCGAACGGCGGCGACGGGAGGATCGCGCTGCGCGTGCTCGCGGAATCGGGGCGTGAGACGAGCATGGAGCTCGACGGCGATCCAGACGTCGTCATCGACGCGTTGTTCGGGACCGGCTTCAAGGGCGAGCCGCGCCCGAACGCAGCCGCGCTGATCGAGCGCATCAACGGCGCGGGCGTTCCCGTCGTCGCAGTCGATGTCCCTTCGGGCATCGACGCGTCGACCGGAGAGGTTCCGGGTGCCGCCGTGCGCGCGGACGTCACCGTGACCATGCACGGGCGCAAGGTTGGGCTCGTCGTCGCTCCCGGTCGCTTCCACGCCGGCGAGGTCGAGGTCGCGGATATCGGGCTCGAGCCGGCGGATACCGAGCATCGCCTCGTGACCGAAGCGATCCTTCGACTCGTGCCGCGCCGGAGCGAGGGCGACACGAAGTACACCGCAGGCTCCGTGCTGGTCGTCGGCGGCTCGCCGGGGATGACCGGCGCGGTCTGCCTGGCTGCCGAAGCGGCTCTCCGCGCCGATGCCGGCTACGTGGCGGTCGCGGTGCCCGCAGCGTCGCTGCCGGTCGTCGAGACGCTGCTGGTCGAGGCCGTGAAGGCGCCGCGCGAACGGGTGGATGAGCTCGCCGAGCGCGCATCGGCTTTCGCCGTCGGGCCGGGGCTCGGTCGTGGCGACGAGGACCGCGCGCTTGCACGTCGGCTGCTTGCGGACCTGGAGCTGCCGGCAGTCGTCGACGCAGACGCCCTCTTCGAGCTCGAAGCGGCCGATTGGCCCGCTCCGCGCGTGCTCACTCCTCATTCAGGTGAGCTCGGGCGCTTGCTCGGCGAGGAATCGGAATGGGTG
The DNA here is from genome assembly GCA_041493175.1 of Gaiellaceae bacterium. GTDB lineage: Bacteria > Actinomycetota > Thermoleophilia > Gaiellales > Gaiellaceae > 3-1-20CM-4-69-9. The sequence continues at coordinate 10,940 of JBGPYI010000042.1, forward strand.
GACGCACACCGGCTCGAAGCCGTGCGGCGCGCGGTCGACCGCTACGGCTGCGTCGTGCTGCTCAAAGGCCCGGGCACGCTCGTCGCCGCGCCCGGGGAGGGCGTGCTGGTGTGCGACGCGGGAACGCCCGCGCTGGCGACGGCCGGAACCGGCGACGTGCTCACCGGCGTGATCGTGGCGTTCCTGGCGAAAGGAATGGACGCGCGCCTCGCCGCCGCCGCCGGCGCGGTTGCACACGGCCGCGCTGCGGAGCTCGCGCCGCACCAGGTCGGCATGGTGGCGTCCGACGTGATCGACTCCCTCCCGCTCGCCCTCGCCTAGGGCCCCACCGCTCGGAGATCACGATCGACCTCGGCGCCCTGCGGCGCAACGGGC
>JBGPYI010000067.1:0-9475 GCA_041493175.1 Gaiellaceae bacterium
CGTCGGCGTATTCCGTGCGGCCGCGGTCGGGCGCGCCCGTCTCGACGCCGGTGCGCTGGTCGGAGGTGAACGAGGATCTCGACCCGCTCTCGTTCACGATGCCGGTCGTGCTCGAGCGAATCCGCAAGCTCGGCGACCTCTCCGCGGGCGTGCTCACGACGAGGCAGCGACTGACGGACGCGTTCAAAGCGCTCAGCTAGAAACGCTCAGCGCATTCACTCGAGGCGGTCCGGATGGCCGAGCATGCTCAGCTCGGCGATGTCCCGCCTGAAGAAGAGCGCCGTCGTCCAGTCGGCGACTACGCGAAGCTTTCGTGTCAACAGCGGGAGCTGGTACAGGTGGTACGACCGGGCCACGAACCAGCCCGCGAAGCCGCGGAAGCGGAGATCGAGCACGTCCGCGATCCCTTTGAAGCGGCCGAGCGTCGCCACCTGTCCGAGCATCCGGTAGCGGTACGGCTTCGGGTCTCCGGTCAGGTTCTTCGCCAGGCGCCGAGCTTGTCGGAGTGCGTGCTGGCACGTGGGCGGGTCGAACGAGCCAGGGGTCGCTGCGTTCGGCACGCGGGCACCGTCGCCGAGCGCCCATACGTGGGGCAGTCCTTCGACCCGGAGCGTGGCGTCCACCAGTACCCGACCACGGTCGTCCAGCGGCATTCCCAGCCGCTCGTTGACTGGGTTGGCGCGCACGCCGGCCGTCCAGACGACGGTGCTGGTGAGAATCCGGCTGCCGTCGGAGAGAACCGCAGCGTGCGGCTCGACGGATTCGAGCGTCGTCCTGACGCGAATGTCGACGCCCCGCCGCGCCAGCTGGTGCGTTGCGTAGTCACCGAGCCTCGTCGGGATCTCCGGCAGGATCTTCTCGGCTGCATCGACGAGGACCCAGTGCTGCTGCTCGTCGCCCAAGGAGGGGTAGTAGCGCAGCGCATCCCGCACGAGATCTGCGAGCTCGGCCAGCGCTTCGACGCCTGCATACCCGGCCCCGACGAAGACGAAGGTCAGCTCGCGTTTTCGGTGGCCCACGGTGAGCGCGGCGGCGGCTGCCTCGAGCCGACGGAGGATGTGGTTGCGCAGGTGAATCGCGTCCGCGAGCGACTTGAAGCCGAGTGCGTGGTCGGCCAGCCCTGGAATCGGCAGCGCGCGCGAGACGGCACCGAGTGCGACGACCAGCTCGTCATAGGCCAGCGCCGTCGTTCCCGCCTCGGTCTCAACGGTCACCCGCCGGTGTTCTGTGTCCACGCCGGTCGCGCGCCCGAGCAGCAGTTCGGCGTGCGGGCACATCATGCGGAGCGGCACGACGACGTGGCGTGGCTCGAGCGTTCCCGACGCCGCTTCTGGCAGCAACGGCGTGTAGAGCATGAAGTTCTCGGGCGAGACGATCGTCGCGCCGCGCTTGCCGAGCAGACGCGCGACGTAGCCGCCGGCGAAGCCACCGCCCAGCACGAGCGTGCCGCCGAGAGCCGTGCGCTCAGCCATCGGCTGCGGACGTCGATGCCGCCACCATCCTGCGCAGCAGCGTGTGGGCGCCGTCCTTGTCCAGCAGCTCGTTCAGGTTGCCGCACTTCGGGCTCTGCACGCATGAGGGACAGCCGTCCGAGCACGGGCAGCCCTCGAGCATCCGCGCGGTGTCCTCGACCCAGCCGTCGAAGGCGTTGAAACCGCGTTCGGTGATGCCCACGCCGCCGGCGTGCCCGTCGTAGATGAACACGGTCGGCCGGTCGGTCTGGAAGTGGATGTTCGTCGAGAGCCCGCCGATGTCCCAGCGGTCGCACATCGCCCACAGCGGCAACAGCGCGATCATGGAGTGCTCCGCGGCGTGGAGCGTGCCGAGCAGCTTTGGCATCTTGTCCAGACCGTCGAGCTGCTCCGGCTCGGGCACGTACCAGATCGCCTCCGTCTCGAAGCTCGTCTCCGGCAGGTCGAGCTGGACGGTCTCGAGCGTCGACTGGTCGCGGATGGACTTTTTCTGGTACGCCACCACGCGCTCCGTGACGGAGATGTGTCCGAAGTGGAGGTCGAGTCCGCAGCGCCGCTCCGTCCGCAGCGTCTCCTCGATCGCCGTGTTCGTGTCCTTCTTCGCCTGCGTGTAGTAGTCGCCCTTGTACGGCGTCACGAGCGCCGTGCGGGCTTGCAGGTCGAGCTCGCGTACGAGGTAGCTCTCGCCGAGGTGGAGGTAGACGGCGCCCTCGTGGACGGTCGAGTACGCGCGCTCGCGCTCGACGATTCCGAGGATCGTGCCGCTCTGCGCTTCCACGACTGCGAACGTGTCCGGCGTCGTGCTGCGCAGGCCGAACTGCCCGGCCGGATAGTCGCGCCCCGCCCAGACGTAGCCGTTCTTCGTCAGCTTTAGCTCGGGCAGCAGCGCCGCGCGCTCCAGCGCCTCGTTCCCGAGCGTGGCGCGATCGTCGTCATTTAGCGGCGCCTCGAAGGCGGCCGCCCTGACGTGCCCGTCGAGGACGCGAGGGTTTGCGTGGTCGAGGATCGCCGCCTCGACGCGCCGCTGCAGCAGGGTCTCCGGCTCGCGGACGAAGTACTGATCGAGCGCGTCCTCGCTCGCGACGAGCACCGCCAGGCCGTGGCCGCGGCGCCCTGCGCGCCCCCACTGCTGGCGCAGTGAGGCAACCGTTCCCGGAAAGCCGACCGAGATTGCGCAGTCGAGCAGACCGATGTCGATGCCCAGCTCGAGGGCGTCCGTCGCGGCGACGCCCAGCAGCTCGCCCGCGACGAGGCGCCGCTCGATGTCGCGCCGTTGCGCCGGCGTGTAGCCCCCGCGGTAGGGAGCGAGCCGTTTGCCGGTTTCCCCGTCGACCCGTTCCACGGTGAACCTGTGGATCAGCTCCGCTGCCTTGCGGCTCTTCGCGAAGCAGATCGTGCGGAGTCCGCGCGAGACGAGGTCCGCCATCAGCTTCGAGGCGTCGCCCAGGGCGCTCGCGCGCAAACCGAGCTCGGCGTCCAGCAGCTCCGGATTCCAGAGCAGAATCGTGCGCTCCGCTCGCGGGGCCGCGTCGTCGTCGACGACCGTGGCCTCGATTCCCGCGAGTGCCTGCGCGAGCTCGCCGGGGTTGGCGATCGTCGCCGACGCCATCAGGAACTGCGGCTCGGCGCCGTACACCTTTGCGAGCCGGCGCAGCCGTCGCAGCACATTGCCGACGTGTGAGCCGAAGACACCGCGGTAGACGTGCGCCTCGTCGACGACGATGTAACGCAGGTTGTGGAGGACGTCGGCCCAGCGATCGTGGTGCGGCAGCACGCCGACGTGAAGCATGTCGGGGTTCGTGAGGATGACGTTCGCCCACTTGCGGATCTGCCAGCGACGCTCGGTCGGCGTGTCGCCGTCGTAGATGGCGGCGCGAACGTTCGGCGCGTGCAACTCGGCCAGCGCGCGGGCCTGATCCTGCGCCAGCGCCTTCGTCGGATAGAGGTAGAGCGCACGGCTCTTCGGCTCTCGCGCGATCGTGTCGAGGACGGGGAGGTTGAATCCGAGCGACTTCCCCGAGGCCGTTCCAGTCGCGAGAATCAGGTGCTCGCCGCGCGCGGCCGCGTCGAAGGCTTCCCGCTGATGGGCGTAGAGCGTTGCGAACGGCAGCGCCTTGCGTAGACGCGGCTGGAGGTCGTCCGGAAGCGGCGCGGTCTGCGGGTCCGTCGGCGGGATCGTCTCGACATGAGCGACCTCTTCGCCCTCGAGCAGGTCGTGCCAGAGCGCGGCGCTGACAGCCATTTGGCGATGGTAGCCTGGGGTCACCGGGGTGCCCTTGCGGGCTGAGATCACACCCGTCGAACCTGATCCGGTTAGCACCGGCGAAGGGAGTTGGATGGTTCCACGTTGTCTGACGATTGCCGGATCGGATTCCGGCGGAGGCGCCGGCGTTCAGGCCGACCTGAAGGCGTTTGCGGCCGCGGGCTGCTACGGCACGAGCGCGATCGTGGCGCTGACCGCGCAGAACACGACCGGCGTTGCGGCCGTGCACGAGCTACCGGCGGATTTCGTCCGCGCGCAACTCGACGCTGTCTACGACGACATCGGCGTGGACGCTGCGAAGACGGGGATGCTCTTCTCGCGCGCCGTCATCGAGACCGTCGCAGATTTTCTCGAGGGGCGAAACGTTCCGCTCGTCGTCGATCCGGTCATGATCGCCAGCTCCGGAGCGAGGCTGCTGCAGCGCGACGCAGTGGAGACGCTGGTGTCGCGCCTCTTTCCGCTCGCCACCGTCGTGACGCCGAACCTCCAAGAAGCCGAGGCACTTGCGGGCAGCGGATCGCGCCGCGAGCTGGCCGAGCGCCTCCACGAGCTCGGCGCTCCCGCGGTCGTCGTGACGGGCGGGCACGGCGATGAGGCCGTGGATCATCTCTTCGACGGCGAGCGGCACGTCGAGATCCCCGTCGAGCGCTACGACACGGCGGCAACGCACGGAGCGGGCTGCACCCATTCGGCCACGCTCGCCGCGGGGCTGGCCAGGGGACTGTCCCTCGAGCAAGCTGCGCGCGAAGCGGCGCGGGTTGCCTCGGCTGCGGTGCGGCACGGCCTCGCCGAGATCGGTGCGGGAGACGGTCCGGTCGACGTCCTCCATCTGAAAGGAGCCGCGTGAGTCTTTCTCCCGGGCAGACGCTCGGCGAGCTGCGCGAGCGCAAGCCCCTCGTCCACCACATCACGAACTACGTCGTGATGAACGAGACGGCAAACGCGACGCTCGCGCTCGGCGCGCTGCCCGTGATGGCGCACGCGCGCGAGGAGGTCGAAGAGATGGTCGCGCTCGCGGGCGCGCTCGTGCTGAACATCGGCACGCTCTCGCCACACTGGGTCGACGCGATGCTTCTTGCGGGCAAGGCGGCAAACGAGCACGGCATTCCGGTCGTGCTCGATCCTGTGGGCGCAGGAGCGACGCGGTTCCGCACCGAGACTGCGCGGCGCCTTCTCGACGAGGTGAAGGTCGCCGTGCTGCGTGGCAACCAGGGCGAGGTCGCGACGCTTGTCGGCGTCGAGGCGGAGGTGCGGGGCGTCGAGCCGATCGGCGCCGGCGCCGAGCCTGCCGAGCTCGCCCGCGCTGCCGCGCGCAACCTGGGGCTCGTTGCGGCGGTGACCGGCCCGGTCGATCACGTCTCCGACGGACAGCGGGTCCTCGCGGTCGCCAACGGGCACGAGTTGCTGGCCACAGTGACGGGAACCGGGTGCATGTCGAGCGCGATCACCGGGTGTTTCCTCGCCGTGGCGCGAGATCGGCCGCTCGAGGCGGCGGCGGAAGCGCTGGCGGCTTTCGGCATCGCGGGCGAGGACGCCGCACGTGACGCGAAGGGGCCCGGCTCCTTTCATGTCGGCCTCTACGACGCGCTCGCCGCGCTCGAGCCCGAGACGCTGGACGCACGCGCGAAGATCTCGTGAAGCTGCACGCCCTCGTCGACGACCTCGAGACCGCGCGGCTCGCGGTCGAGGGCGGCGCGACGGTTGTTCAGTGGCGCCTGAAGAACGTGCCGTCCGTGGACGTGGTCGAGCGCGGACGCGCAACACGGAGCCTGTGCGCACGTCACGGCGTCACGTTCATCGTGAACGACGACGTCGAGGCGGCGCTCATGCTCGGTGCAGATGGCGTGCATCTCGGCCGCACGGACGAGGGGGCCGCGCGCGCGAAGGATCACGGGCTCCTGCTCGGGCTTTCTGCGACGAGTCTCGAGGAGGCGCGCGCAGTAGGCGGTGAAGCCGACTACATCGGGGCCGGGCCGATCTGGGAAACACCGTCCAAGACCGACGCCGATCCCGCGATCGGCCTCGACGCGCTGCGGGAGATCTGTGACGCGACCACGATCCCGGTCGTCGCGATCGGCGGCATCGACGCGAGCAACGCGGCGGAGTGCATTCGCGCAGGCGCAGCCGGTGTCGCGGTTATTCGCGCGGCCCGCGATGCCGCCGGGTTGAGGGCGGCGATCGATGCAGCTCTCTGAGCTCGGCGAGCTCGGCCTGCTCGCCGAGTTGGAACGCCGTGGGCTGGCACGGGGAATCGACCACGACGCCGCTCAGTTGGCCGGCGGAGTGATAGCGACACAGGACGCGCTCGTCGAGGGCGTCCACTTCCGGCTCGACTGGATCTCCTGGCGCGATCTCGGCTGGCGCGCGGCGGCCGTGAACCTCAGCGATCTCGCTGCGTCGGGGGCGGAACCGGAGGGGCTGCTCGTCGCTCTGGGCGCCCCGCCCGAGACCGACGTCCGGAACGTTCTCGAGCTCTACGAGGGAATCGCCGAAACGAAGGTTGCCGTGCTCGGCGGCGATACGACCCGGGCGGAGCGACTGCTCCTGAGCGTCACTGCGATCGGCCACTCGCCGCGCGTGCCAGGCAGGACGGGCGCGCGTCCCGGAGATCAGCTGGTCGTAACTGGACCGCTCGGCGCTGCCGGTGCGGCTTTCCGCCGTGAGTCGTTCGTGCGTCCTCCGCTCCGGCTAGTCGAAGTGAAGGAACTCGCCCGGCACGCACACGCCCTGCTCGACATCTCGGACGGCCTTGCACTCGACGCCGGACACATTGCGAGGCGCTCGGGCTGCCGCGTCGTCATCGACCTCGAGCGAGTTCCCCTGGCGGCCGGGGCGGAGGTCGACGACCTCAGCTTCGGAGAGGACTACGAGCTCCTCGCCGCGGTCGAGGACCCGGGCCGGTTCTCGGTCATTGGCCGCTGTGAGGAAGGTGAAGGCCTGACGCTCACCTTGGACGGCGAGCCGTACGAGCTAGGCGGCTGGGAGCACTTCCGCTAGCGCGCGCTCGTAGTGCGAACGGGGGCGGGCCCCGATCATCGTGGCCTTCGGCTCGCCGTCTTCGAAGAGGATTGCCGTCGGGATCGAGAGCACGTCGTAGCGCACCGCGGTGAGCGGGTTCTCGTCGATGTTCAGCTTGGCGAACTCGACCCGGCCGCGCAGCTCGGTCTCCAGCTGCTCGAGGATCGGCTCGACGGCCTTGCACGGGCCGCACCACGGCGCCCAGAAGTCGAGTACGACCGGCGTGCCGGCCTGCAGGACGTCCTGCTCGAAGGTGGCGTCGGTGACCTCGAACACGGGCCCAGCGTAGCCGCTACAGGCGGGTTCGCTTGTGCGCAAGTGGTTCGACCGGTCGTTTCCTGACGAAGGCACGGGCAAAGCCCGTGCCTTCTGGAGTCGGCACCGCAAGCGGTGCCTAGAGGCGGTTTCGCTTGGGCTCAAGTGGGTCGACCGGTCGTTTCAGACGAAGGCACGGGCAAAGCCCGTGCCTTCTGGAGTCGGCACCGCAAGCGGTGCCTAGAGGCGGCCGAAGAGCGCTGAGAGCCGGAGGCCCGGAACCTTCCAGATCGCCTCTGCGGCGATCCCCTTCGACATCTTCGAGCCTCCGACCTGACGGTCGGCGAAGGTGATCGGCACTTCGACGACCTCGAAGCCTGCGCGCAGTACGCGGTAGGTCGTCTCGATCTGGAACGCGTAGCCCTTCGAGTCGATCGAGTCGAGGTCGATCGCCTCGAGCACACCGCGCCGGTAGCACTTGAAGCCGCCCGTCAGGTCGCGCACCTTCACGCCCAGGAGGACACGCGCGTAGAAGGAGCCGCCGGCAGAGATGAGGCGCCGCAGCAGACCCCAGTTCCGCACCCCGCCCCCCGGAACGTACCGCGAGCCGAGCGCGAGGTCGGCGCCGCTCTCGACCGCTGCGAGCAAGCGGGGCACGTCGTTCGGATCGTGGGAGAAGTCGCAGTCCATCTCCAGCACGAGCTCCGCGCCGTCCGCGAGCGCGCGGCGGAAGCCGGCGAGATAGGCGGGCCCGAGACCTTCCTTACGCTCACGGTGGAGGACGGCCACGTAGCCGAGCTCCGTCGCTAGTCGATCGGCCAGCTCCCCGGTTCCGTCCGGTGAGTTGTCGTCGATCACCAGAACGCGCACGTCCTTGTCGCCGAGCGCGCGCAGCATCGGCTCGAGGTTCTCGCGCTCGTTGTACGTGGGCAGACAGACGACGGCCTTGGGCACCTGCACGGACGTATATTCAACGCGTGGCCGGAGCTCTGCCTCGCAACGTCGACGTGGCCGAGCAGCTGGAGCTTCTCGCCGACCTCCTGGAGCTGGAAGGAGAAGCCTCGTTCAGGGTGCTCGCCTACCGCCGGGCTGCCACGCGAATACGGGAGACAGCAGGCTCCGTGGCCGAGCTCGCGCTGGCCGGCCGCGCGAAGGAACTGCAGGGCATCGGCAAGACGATCGAGGAGAAGATCGTCCAGGTTGTCGAGGACGGCGAGATGCACGCGCTGACGAAGCGCAAGAAGATCATTCCGCCGGAGGTCGTGAGCTTCATGCGCCTACCCGGGCTCGGGCCGAAGACTGCGGCCCGGATCTGGCAGGAGCTCGGAGTCACCACCATCGAGGAGCTCAAGCGGGCAGCCGAGCAGGAGCAGCTGCGCACCCTGGCCGGGCTGGGAGCGAAGACGGAGGAGCGGATCCTCAAGGCGCTCGCGGAAAAGAAGCAGGAGCCTTCGGACCGCCGGCTGCTGGGTGACGGGCTGGGCCCTCTTCTTGCCGTGGTCGACGTGCTGCAGAAGCACCCGGCCGCGGTGAAGGTGTCCGAGGCCGGCAGCGCCCGACGGCGCAAGGAGACGTTCCGCGACCTCGACATCATCGCGACCGCCGAGGACCCGGAGGCGCTGATCGACTACTTCACCAAGCTGAAGTGGGTGATCGAAGTAATGGCGAAAGGCCCGACCAAGGCCACGGTGTTGTCGAACGAAGGCCTGCGCTTCGACCTGCGCGTCGTCCCGCCCGAGTCGTACGGCAACCTGCTGCAGCACTTCACAGGCTCGAAGGACCACAACGTTGCGCTACGGGAGCGCGCGGTGAAGGACGGCCTGTCTGTGTCCGAGTACTCGATCACCGTCATCGAGACGGGCGAGGAGCTGAAGTTCGTCGACGAGGAGCAGGTGTACGAGCGTCTCGGCTACCAGTTCATTCCGCCCGAGCTGCGCGAGAATGCCGGTGAGCTCGAGGCGGCGCGCAAACGCGAGCTGTCGAAGCTCGTCGAGCTGACGGACCTCAAGGGCGATCTGCACACGCACACCACCTACTCCGACGGGCGTGACTCGCTCGAGCAGATGGTCCTGGCGGCGCTGGCCCGGGGATACATGTACTACGCGGTCACGGATCATCCCCGTGGAACGCTCGCCGAGCAGGATCTCGAGATCGACGCGCTCAACGAACGGCTGAAGCCGTTCAGGATCCTCAGGGGCATCGAGGTGAACATTCGGATCGACGGCTCCCTGTCGCTGCCGGACGACTTGCTCGCAGAGCGCGACTGGGTGCTGGCGTCGCTGCACGCCGCGTTCGACCGCAATCCGACCGAACGCGTCCTGACCGCGATGGAGAATCCGCACGTCGACTGCATCGGACACCTGACTGCGCGCAAGATCAACATCAGGCCCGCCGCGAACATCGATATCGAGCGCGTCGTCGCCAAGGCGCTGGAGACGGGGACGTTCTTCGAGATCAACGCGCAGCC
>JBGPYI010000162.1:0-5669 GCA_041493175.1 Gaiellaceae bacterium
CTCGAAAACCGTTGCCGGCGGGTTCGGTCGGCCGAGGGCTCAAATCCCTCCCCGCTACTCACGGATCTCGATGGGGTGCCTAACGCGGGTTCGAGTCCCGTCGCTCCCGTCTTGGAAGTGCCTGCAAGCTCGTCATCGTCGAGCGGGCTAAGAGGGCGAAAACCGCTGACGTCGTAGTCGCAGGCGGGTCGGGTGACCCGCCTGCGTGGAGCGAAAGTGATCGTCGCGGCCGACCCAGCCGCACTGAAGTTCGCCGCCGCCTACCTGTTCGACCTCCGGAAGTGGTGAGCGAGCACCTGGTCCACCGTCCGCTTGCCGATCTCGATCCCATCCTCGACGGCGGAGCGGAAGTGGATGCCGCCCCAGATGCGGGCGTTGCCGACGTCGTACTCGAGATCCTTGACATCGGCGAAGTGACGGTCGCCCAGACCCGTCAGGCTCGGGACGGTGTAATCGATCTGGTGCGTCCCCAGGAATCTGGCGATCACGCGTCCCCCGGCCGGCGTGAGGCAGGAGTGTGCACTCGGGTACTCCGGATGGTTCGGCGTCGCCGGGAGCAGCGGCGACCAAGCGGGATCGCCGACGGTTGCGGGGTTGCCGTCCGTGTCGCCGGCCCGGATTGCGGTGATCGGCCGCCAGAACGCGTAGTGGTACTTCGCGTCGAAGCAGGCGATCAGGGCGTCGGCGTAGGTCACGGAGATCATCGCCATGAACCGTGACGCACCTACGACGTCCAGATCGTGGTCGAGGACGAACTTGCGGAAGGAGCCACGGGCCTGCTGCACCGGGGGCTCCGCCCAGAACCGGGCTGCCAGGGTCTGCTCGGCGGTACGCGTCGTGCTCGTGCTCGAGCCGATCTCCTTGACCTCGTTGTAGTCGCGCGCCCACCGCTTGCTGTCGAGCGCCGGCGGCCCGTCAGGCCGGAACTGGTCGGCGGACTCGAGGCTGAACGGCCGCATCAGCCCCAGATAGGTGCCGACCGGCGGCGTGGGCGCCGTCGGGAGCCAGACCCCGGGAATCGGCGGGTTCGGCGCCGTATAGGTGACCGGCGTCCGGAAGCCGTCGCCGGCGCGCACGGCGATGACGAGAGCGGCGATGCCGTTGCCGACGGCGATGCCGTCCGTCTTGGACTGCCCGTCCGGGATCGTGGTCAGCGATGCCGCGTATGCCGGATCGAGAATCGTCGGCGCCTGAGCCGGGAGGTAGTGAACGAGAATGCTGTGTGCAGCCGCGGACACTGCCGCTTCAGCCGAGGTGCCTGCGGGCGCATCGACGGCGACCATGAAGGGCTCATACCCGCCTCTCACCGACATCACCGAGTCGTAGACCGCGATCGCGACGTAGGCGAAGATCGTGTGACCTTCGGCCGGCGACAGCCCCGCCGCACTGAAGGCCTGGGTGCCCACAGCGTCCCAGTTCGTGACTGACGTATCCGGTGGGCCTGCAGGGTGGTGGCTCGTAGCCTTGCTCGTGGCCGACGCGCAAAGCGCAACCGCCGCCACGAGCAGCGCGAGAACGATGAACCTCGTCTTCATGACACTCCTCCTCGTTGGGTTCCACACGAGGCTAGGAAGTCGCTGTCGGCGGGACTACGGTGGCGGCAGGCGAGTGCACAGGGGGCTGCCATCCCCGGAGACGGGATGTTGGGCCGCTTGACCAAGCCGGCTCGATGACGGACAACTTCCGGGAGCCCACGACCAGGAGGTCGATCACCCTGGAGGCTTCGCACGTCGAAGCGCTGCGGGACACACTCGATGGGCTGCGCCGCGAGGTCGCGGAGCTGCGCGCGTCGCGGAAGCGGCTCGTTCTGGCCGCCGAGGCCGACCGCCGTCTGATCGAGCGCGACCTGCACGCCGGCGTGCAGCAGCATCTGGTCGCACTCGCGGTCAACCTGCAGCGCGGGAGCGGGCTGGTGGACGCCGACCCTGCAGCGGCGAAGGCGCTCCTCGAAGAGCTGGGGCACGACGTACAGCAGGCGCTCGACGAGACGGCGCAGCTGGCGGAGCGGATCTACGCGCCGCTGCTCGGGGCAGGCGGCCTCGCCGCGTCGCTGCGCTCGGCGGCGATGAGGGCCGGCATCTCTGTCTCGGTCGAGGTGGCAGCAGGCGCGAGCTATTCACCCGAGATCGCGGGGACGGTCTACTTGTGCTGTCTCGAGGCGCTCGAGCACGCCGGGGCGCGGGCGACAGTCGAGGTGCGAGACGAGGAGGGCATGCTCGCCTTCGAGGTCGTCGGCGACGAGGGCCGCTCCGCCGCGGGACTCGACGGCCTGCGCGACCGCGTCGAGGCGCTCGGCGGCCGGCTGACGATCCGGCCAGAGCCCGGCCGCGGCACCCGCGTTTCCGGCTCGCTCCCCGTCGCGAGATGACGCTAGCCGCTCTCGGCCAGATAGAGGATGACGGCCTTGACGCGCTTGTGGACCGCAGGCTCCCACGTGAGTCCGAGCTTCAGGAAGATCGAGTGGATCACCTTCTCGACCGATCGCTCCGTCAGGAAGAGCGCATCGGCGATCGCCGCGTTGTTCTTCCCCTCGGCCATCTCGCGCAGCACGTCGCGCTCGCGCGGCGTCAGCAGGTTGAGCGGCGACTCCTCGCCGCGGGCGTTCTCGGCCACGAGCGCCTCGATGACCTTCGGATCGATCACCGAGCCGCCCTCGGCGACGGCGCGGATCGCGGCAGCGAGTTGCTCGAGATCCTTCACACGCTCTTTCAAGAGATAGGCGCGCCGCGCGCTGCCGTCGTTCAGGAGCGCGAGTACGTAACTCGGGTTTGCGTACTGGCTGAGCACGACGACGCCGACCTCCGGGTGCGTTTCGCGCAACCGCGCTGCGGCCTGGATCCCCTCGTCGGCGTCGCCCGGCGGCATGCGGATGTCCGTGACGACGACGTCCGGCCGTTCCGCGTCGACCGCCGCGAGCAGCGAGCCAAGGTCCCCGCAAGCCGCCGCGACCTCGAAGTCAGGATGCGTCTCGAGCAGATGCCGGATGCCTTCGCGGACGAGGTAGTGGTCCTCGGCGAGCACCAGCCGGATCGTCATGGAGAGAGGATACGGCTGTGACGTCTCCGCCGTCTCCAGGCGCGCGCGCCCGCGGACCGGGCGACTCGGAGTGTGCGCTCGTCCTGATCGTCGACGACAACGAGAAGAGCCTGAAGCTCGCCCGGGACGTGCTGCGCGCGGCCGGGTTCCGGACGATCGAGGCGGCGAACGGCGCCGCTGGGATCGCGCTCGCAGACGAACACCTGCCGGACGTAATCCTCATGGACCTCCGGTTACCGGACATGGAAGGGACGGACGCTGCACGCGAGCTCGCCGGCGCGGCGCGTACGGCGCGGATCCCGGTTGTCGCGCTCAGCGCCTCCCGGCTCGAGGGCGCCGGAGACTGGTTCCTCGCGGCCGGCTTCGCCGGCTACCTCGAGAAACCAATCAGCGTGCGCGAGTTCCCAGATCAGGTCCGCCGGTTCTGGGCCGGTGCCGGCGGGCGACGTCCGTGAATCGGTGTGCCAGCCTCCGGTCGATCGGCAGGCGGGCACGGTTGGCGTACGCGGCAGCTGCGTCTAGCTTGGGCCGTGGCGGCACTGGACGGACCCGCGCTGACATGTGAACATCGTCACGAGCCGGTTGCCGGGTAGCCCAAGAGAGAGGAGTGCGCGAGCAATGCGGACGTTCTTCATCGCAGGCACGGTGGCAGCACTCGTCGTCTCGCTCGCGGCCTGCGGAGGCTCGAGCACGAGCTCGGCCTCCAGGCAGGCCGAGCAGCGGCAAGCAGATCTGTACGCGATCGACCAGATCGAGAAGAAATGGCATCGAGCGACGTCGAGGCAAGACGTCGACCTGATGATGAGCCTCTGGGCCCCGAATGCGACCTTCACTGTGGGCCCGGGACAGACCTTGACGGGGAAACAGCAGATCCGGAGCTTTTGGCTCGATGCGAAAGTGTTCCAGCCGGAGAACCACTGGGAGTCGGACACGCCCGCGTACAAGATCCGCATCACCGTCAACGGCGACAGAGGCACGCTGTACTTCGAGTGCCACTACGTCGACCCCAAGACGGCCAAGCTCGTGGCGATCACGGGCGCGGATCAACAGGTCGCCCGAATCAACGGACACTGGCTGATCACGAACAATGTCGGAGCAAGTCCTACGCTGAGCCCTTGAACGCGTGGCGGAACGTCGGGCAACGCAGCAACGAGCACCAGTCGAGAAGCGCCGTCCGCTGAGCTGGGGCGACAACCCACTCGTTCGAGCCGTCGGACGTCTGCCGGCCAAGGTCCACACCAAGTTGCTCGTCGCGTTCATGGGCACTGCTGCTCTCGTTGTCGTTGTCGGCCTGCTCGGGCTTCGCGTCCTCGGGCAGTCGAACGACCGCGTGGGGAGCCTTGGGGCGCTCCAGGAACGAGCCTCTGCATACGGCAAGCTCCAGAGCGACGCCTTCCACGTTCGTCTGCTTCTCGCGGAGAACGTCGCGGGGGACTTTTACCGGCTCAACAATCCCGGCCTGCGACCGGCGACCGGACGCGAAGCGAGCGCGGTCGAACTGGCGGCCGCGAACGCGCTCGCGCGGATCGGACCTGCGACGATCGACGACCGCCTCGGGTTCTCGCCTTCCGCCGAAGACGAGGCCCTCCTTCGCCGCATCCGCACGAAGAGCGCGCGGCTCTCGACGGTGATACGCAAGATCGTCGTATCGAACAACGGCAAAGCGTCAGTCGAGGACCGACTTCAGCTCCGTCACCAGGCCGAGCAGCTCGCCATCGACCTCAACCAATTCGCCGATGAGCTCGCGAATGCCACGACCGCAAAGACCGAAGCCGTGATCGCCGAGAACGCCAGGTCGTATGTGAGCTCGCGGAACCTGTTCATCAGCGTCGCCGCGGGAGCGATCGTCTTGGCTCTCTTGCTCGGCTTCGTTCTCTCCTGGTCGCTTATTGGCCCGATCCAGCAGATCAACTCCCGCTTGGCTGCGATCGCATCCGGCGATTTTTCCGGCCGGGCCGATCTCCCCAACCGCGACGAGCTGGGCACGCTCGGGGTCAACGTGAACCGGATGAACGACGAGCTCAGGCGCCTCTACCGCGAGCTCGAGATGGCCAGTTTGCATAAGAGCGAGTTCCTCGCGAACATGTCGCACGAGCTCCGCACCCCGCTCAACGCCATCCTCGGGTTCTCACAAGTGCTGCAGGAGCATCTGGTCGGCGAGCTGAACGAGAAGCAGGAGGAGTACCTCGACGACATCCTCTCCTCGGGCAACCACCTGCTCTCGCTGATCAACGACGTGCTCGACCTGTCCAAGGTGGAGGCGGGGCAGGTCGAGCTCGAGGTCGCGCCGTTCTCGCTGCGGGAGGCGCTCGAGCGCGGCGTCGTAATGGTGCGCGAGCGGGCGACGAAGGACGGCGTGCGAATCGCGCTTGCGCCGCTTCCGGAAGTCGACATCGTCACAGGTGACGAGCGGCGGATCAGGCAAGTGATTTTCAATCTGCTCTCGAACGCCGTGAAGTTCACGCCCGCGGGCGGAGCCGTCGACGTGAGCGCAGCGCAGGTCGACGGCGTCGTGAGGGTCTCGGTGGCCGACAGCGGTCCAGGCATCGCCGCCGCTGATCACGACCGGATCTTCGAGGAGTTCCAGCAGACCGAGGCGGGGGTCGAGCAGCGCGAGGGGACAGGTCTCGGCC
>JBGPYI010000069.1:0-9359 GCA_041493175.1 Gaiellaceae bacterium
GACGGCGAGCGAGCTCGCGGCAGCGATCGGCACGACTCCCGTTCTCTGCGTCGCCAGCGACCTGCGCTTCACCAAGGAAGGAGTTCTGCCCGGCCGCCATCAGGGCTCGCTGGCCGAAGAAGTCGCGAGGATCGTGCGCGCGCCGGTCGCCTCCGGGCTGCAGTCCTTCGCCGCGGCGAACCTCGTCGAGGGCGATTCCGGCGACGCACTCATCTGCGGCGGCGCCGACCGCGCGAAGGAGCTCTCCCTCGAGCTTGCCGCACGCGTGGCGGATCGTGCGATCGACGTCGGCCCGCTCGAGAGCTCACGCGCCCTCGAAGGCATGACCGCCGTGATCCTGAATGTGAACAAGCGCTACAAGGCGCACGCCGGCATCCGCTTCACGGGACTGCCCTAGATGGTGCGGCCGGGTACGAAAGGGAGCGCCACCAGGAAGTGCGTTTGCACGGCGACACGGGCAAAGCCCGTGTCGCCTCCATGCGGCGCCGTCAAGACGGCGCCTTGCTGAGCCGCGAGCTACGCATCATCCCGGTCACCGGCCTACCGGAGATCAAGGAAGGGGACGACCTGGCCGAGCTGATCGCCGCGAAGCTCGAGCTCGAGGACGGCGACGTGGTCGTGCTCGCGCAGAAGGTCGTGTCGAAGTCCGAAGGCCGGGTCGTCGCCCTCGCAGGCATCGAGCCCTCGGAGCGGGCGCGAGAGATCGCCGGCGGCGACGAGGATCCGCGCCGCATCGAGGTCATCCTCCGGGAGGCCGCACGCGTCGTGCGAGTCCGGCCGCCGCTTGTCATCGCAGAGACGACGCACGGCTTCATCTGCGCCTCCGCGGGCGTCGACGCCTCGAATGCGCCCGAGCCGGAGATGCTCGTCCTGCTGCCTCACGATCCGGATGCGTCGGCCAAGAACATCCGCGACCGCGTCCGCGAGCTCACAGGTCGCGAGGTCGGCGTCCTCATCACAGACTCATTCGGCCGCCCGTGGCGTCAGGGAACGATCGACGTCGCCCTCGGCGCGTCGGGGCTCGAGGTGATGCGTGACCTACGCGGAACGCGCGACGGTGTCGGCTACGTGCTGCACTCGACGATGATCGCCGTCGCCGACGAGATCGCGAGCGCCGCCGAGCTCGTGATGGGCAAGGCCGACGGAATTCCGGCGGCAGTCGTTCGCGGCCTCGAGGTCGCAGGCGATGGACGCGCCCGCGACCTCGTCATTCCGGAGGAGCGAGACCTGTTCCGCTAGCCGGCTTCTGCGACCTGCCGGTACTGCTCGAGTACGCCCGGCCAGCCGCTGTCGTAGCCTGCGCGACTTTCCCGGCGCGTGCCGGTGAGGTTCTCCCAGCCGCGATGCTCGAGGACGACGAGCGTGCCGTCCTTGTCGGCCGTGAAGGTCACCTCGATCTCGGTCGGCTCGTCGCCGCTGTCGCGTCCCGGGTGCCACGTGAAGCGCACTCGGCTCGCGATCTCGTAGTCGAGCACCTCTCCCCACTCGGTCTCGCGACCGTCCTTCGCCTTCTCGATGAGGCGCCAGCCGTCGCGGTCCTCGAAGACCACGGTCTCGGCGTCCTCGAGGAAGATCCCGTACTTGTGCAGCGGCCACCAGGCCGCGGTCTGCTCGGTGAAGACGCGGAACGCGGTCTCCGGAGCAGCATCGACGAAGATCTCTTTGCGAATCGTCTCTGTTGCAGTCACCGTCACTTCTTCCTCCCTTCCGCTTGCTCGGCCGCCGCCTTGAAGTTTGCGAGCGCCTCTTCCCAGAAGCCTTCGAGGTACTCGCGCACTTCGGCGAGGCCGTCGGGGTCGACGCGGTAGAGACGCCGCGTCCCGTTCTGTCGTTCCGTCACCAGACCCGCCTCCTTCAGGACCCGGAGATGCTGCGACACGGCAGGCCGGCTGACCGGCAGTCGGGCCGCGATCTCTCCGACGGCCCGCGGGCCGTTCCGGAGCTCTTCGAGAACCGACCTCCGGGTCGGGTCGCCGAGCGCCTGCAGTGCCTGTGCGTAAGCCATTGCTTACGGTAAGTTTACACTTACTATCGGATCTGTCAAATAGGCTGGCCGCCGTGGCCGAGCTGCGGAAATCAGCCGTCGATCCGGACCCGCTGGAGCAATTCCGGCGTTGGTACGCCGACGCGGAAGGGGCCGAAATCAAGGCGCCTCAGGCGATGGCACTCGCCACCTCGACGCCTGACGGTGCGCCATCGGTGCGGATGGTGCTGTTGAAGGGTGCCGATGAACGCGGCTTCGTCTTCTTCACCGGCTACGTCAGCCGCAAGGCAGGCGAGCTCGATGCGAACCCGCGCGCGGCTCTTCTCTTTCACTGGGATCCCCTCGGCCGCCAGGTGCGGGTCGAGGGTCGTGTCGAGCGCGTCGCGGAGCAGGAGTCCGACGCCTACTTTTCCACGCGCCCGCGCGGAGCGCAGCTCGCAGCTGCAGCGTCACGCCAGAGCTCGGTGCTCCGCGATCGTGCGGAGATCGATGCACGCGTCGCCGAGCTCGACCGTGAACATACGGGCAGCGAGGTGCGACGGCCTGATCATTGGGGCGGCTATCGGCTCGTCCCGGAGACCTACGAGTTCTGGCAGCACCGCGACGACCGCATGCACGACCGCCTGTGCTACCGCCGCGCGAACGACGACTGGGTCGTCGAACGGCTCTCGCCCTAGCGCTCGAGCCCGAGGTTTCATTCGAAGAGTGCGGCCAGCTCTTCGGCATCCGCTTTCGACAACGGATGCTCGAGAGCGCGCAGCGTCGGCTCGAGGTGCTGCGGCCGGCGAGGCCCAACGACGACGGCCGTGACCCACGGCTGCGCGAGTAGCCAGGCGATCGCGAGCGCCGCGGAGTCGACTCCGCGCCGCTTCGCGATCTCCGCGAACCGGTCGAGCGCAGCGAATGTCTTCGGCGTGCGCAGATGCTCGTAGGGGCCGGGCCGCATCGTCATCCGCGATCCTTCGGGCGCGGGCTCGTCGCGCTTGTACTTCCCGGTGAGCCAGCCGCCGGCGAGCGGACTGAACGGCGTGTAGGCGATTCCGAGCTCGGCGCACAGCTGCGCGACGCCGCGCTCGTCGGCGCGCTCGAGCAGCGAGTACGAGTTCTGCACGGTGGCGGGCTTTCCGACCGCCAGGACGTCCCCGAGCTGCTGTGCGCCGAAGTTGCTGACCCCGTACGCCTTGATCAGCTTGAGCTGGATCAGGCCCTCGAAGGTCGCGACCGTCTCCCCGACCGGAACGTCCGGATCGAACTCGTGGGCGAGATAGAGGTCGACGGCGTCCACGCCGAGGCGCTCGAGGCTGGACTCGATCTGTCGCACAATGCGCGCGCGCGCGAGCCCGTGATCGGCTCCCTCCCCCATCGGGTTGAAGGTCTTGGTCGCGATCTGCGGACGCACGCCGTGGCTCGCCATCCACTTGCCGATGATCGTCTCACTCTGTCCGCCGCCGTACGCGTCGGCGGTGTCGAAGGTCGTGATGCCGAGCTCCCAGGCCGCGTCCATGATGCGGAATGCCTCTTCTTCGCTGTCGCCCTGTCCGAAGAACTCGGGAGCGGAGCCGATTCCCCCGAAGTTGCCGCAGCCGAGAATGATCCGCGAGACCTCGACGCCGCTCGTGCCCAGTTGGCGCTGCTCCATGCATCGATCGTAAGCTGCTGACCGTGCAGCTCGCGTTTCGTTCCTTCGAGTCGGGGCTCGAATGGCTTGTCGAGGACGAGTTCATGCAACGGTGCTCACATGCGCTCGTCGTGGACGGCCGCGTCTGGGTGATCGACCCCGTCGACGGCAGGGACGTGGAGGAACGGATCCGCGCCGCGGGCACGCCGGCCGCCGTCGTGCAGCTCCTCGACCGGCACGACCGCGACTGCGCCGCCCTCGCCGCTCGGCTCGGCGTTCGCCACCACGTCGTCCCGCAAGGTTCGCTGGGCCCGTTCGCCTGCATCGCCGTCAGGAACAGCCGCTTCTGGAACGAGGTCGCGCTCTGGTGGCCCGACTGCCGCGTTCTCGTCTGCGCCGATGTGCTCGGCACCGCGCCGTACTTCCGCGCAGGCAACGAGCGACTGGCAGTCAATCCCCTCCTGCGGCTGCGCCCGCCGCGCCGACAGCTAGGCGCGCTTCAGCCGGACGTCATCCTCTGCGGTCACGGCGAAGGTGTCTTCGAAGACGCCGACACCGCTCTTCGCGAGGCGCTCAGCACATCGCGACTGCGGATCCCCGGTCAGGTTGCCAGTGCTTTGCGCGCTTGGCGGGCGAGTCGACCCAGCTAGCGGCGACGTGTGTGCTCGCGGGCTGCGGCAAGGCTGGCGTGACCCTGGCCTCTACGGCCTCGTAGAGGCCGTAGAGGCCGACGATCGTGGCGACCTCCACCAGTCCTCGGTGGGGGGTGGACGCGAGGCTCCGGAGCGAGGGGAGACGGTGGAGGGTCGCCACGTTCATGCCTCCGAGGCTACGCCCGCCTTCCCGCCCGGGCAGTACGGCTAGCCCTACTCGGGGCTGCGGCTTCCCGGCGTCTTTGCGGGCTGGATAGGGTTCGCCCGCCGTGTGCTTCGAGCTCGATTCCGTTCCACCCATCCCGGTGATCCTCGGTGCTGCTGTCTCGCACGAGGATCTCGTCCTCGACTCCCGGGATGGCAACCGTTTCGCGGCATTCGCAGCCACGCCCGATGAGCTCGCGACTGTCGGTGTCGTGATCCTGCCGGACGTGCGCGGCCTCTATCGGTTTTATGAGGAGCTGGCCTTGCGCTTCGCCGAGCGTGGTATTGCGGCAGTGGCGTTCGATTACTTCGGCCGCACGGCGGGTGCAGCGAAGCGGGATGACGACTTCGACTACATGGAACACGTCGAGCAGATGACACCCGAAGGAGTACAGGCCGATGTCGGTGCCGCGGTCGACTACCTGCGATCGAAGGGCGTTCGCAGGATCTTCACCGTCGGCTTCTGCTTCGGCGGTCGCAACTCCTGGCTCTCCGCAGCCGGTGGCCATGCGCTCGCGGGAGCGATCGGCTTCTATGGGCGTCCGGGCGAGGGCAGGGACGGAGCGCCCGGGCCGATCCAGCGCGTGTCGGAGCTAGGGGCCCCGATCCTCGCTCTCCAGGCAGGAGCCGACCAGCACATCACTGCGGAGGACAACGCCGCCTTCGGCGAGGCGCTCACAGCCGCGGGCGTCGAGCACGAGGTCGTCACCTATGACGGCGCGCCGCACAGCTTCTTCGACCGTAGTCAGGAGGAGTTCGCAGCAGACTCCGAGGACGCGTGGACGAGAGTCCTCGCGTTCGTCGACGCCCACTCCGGCTAAGGGGTCTTACGAAGCTCTTACTCGGTTCTCAGCCGATTCTCAGGTCGACCGCCAGGCGCCCTACGCGAGCCGGCCGAGTCGTGGCGTCCGCAACGTCGACGACTCCATCTACCGCAACGGGGGCAAGAGGTCGCAGGTGACGATAGCGGCGCTACGACCCGCAGAACGACTTTCGCTCGAGCCAGAGCATCCCAGTCAAGCGCCGCTGAGCGGGATTATCGGAAGGACGTGCAGGCGCGCGAGCACGGTGTCGTTTTACACTGTCGCCATGTCCTTCGTGCCCCGTCTGGCGATCGCCTGGGCGATCAACCTCGCTGCACTCTGGGCGGCGAACGCACTCTGGGACGGCGTGCGCATCCATGGCTGGAAGGCCTACCTGATCGGCTCGGCCGTCCTCGGGATCGCGAACGCGGTGCTCAAGCCGCTTCTGACGGTGCTGACGTTGCCCCTGATCATCGTGACGCTCGGTTTCTTCTACCTCCTGATCAACGTCGCGCTCCTCGCGCTGGCGGCATGGATTGCCCCCAACTTCTCCATCCACGGCTTCTGGACGTACGTCGGCACCGTCGTAGTCGTCTGGGCGGTCAACTGGATCGGCGGCCAGGTGCTCGGCGACGTGGAGCGCCGCGCCCGGCCCCGCTTCATCTGACGCGTAACTGGCTCAATCCCAGAAGCCGTCGTGGACGGCGGTCGACTCCCTGGGCAGGTGGGGGCCGCTGACCTCGACGAGGTGATCCCCGCGCTCGAAGATCTCGCGCGAGGTGATCGCCAGCTGCATGTTCTCCGGGTTGTTCTTGCTGATGGAGTGGATCTGCTCCTGGCTCAGGCCGAAGACGACGCGCCGCACGTTGCCCCAGTAGATCGCGCCTGCACACATGGCGCACGGCTCGGTACTCGTGTACAGCGTGCACCGCTCGAGGAACTCGGGCTCGAAGCGTGCGCTCGCCATGCGCATCAGGTTCGTCTCGGCGTGGGCGGTGACGTCCTTGTCGGTGCGGACCGTGTTCTCTGCTTCGAGGGCGACGTTTCCGCCCTCGTCGACGAGCAGCGCGCCGAACGGGTGGTTGCCGTGGTCACGCGCCTGCCGCGCGAGCTCGATCGCGCGCCGCAGGTGTTGTCGGAACCCGTTGCTCATCCGCGCCGAAGATACCGCCGCAGAAGAGAGCGGCGCCGAGGCTGTGTCGCGCGCCAGTCGTCGTAGGTCTTGAAGGTCCCAGCCTGCCGAGCCGCGAGCACGCATTCCGTGTGCGCGTGCCGCCGCCGGTCGGCATCACCTTCAGGTGCGATCAGCACGTGCTCGCTCATCGCGTGCAGCTGACGCCCGCACAGCGGGCACGTATAGGTCGCGGGCTTCTGACTGTGCGCGCGGCGGACGGCCCACCAGTCGGTCACCCGCGCAGCCTACGGAACGTGGCGAACGCGGTGCGGACGACCTCGTGACGCGAGAGGTCAGGCGAAATCGATCACGCTGCGGATCCCGTCCTTCGCCTCCATCAGCTCGAAGCCGCGGTTGACGTCGTCCAGCGTGAGCTTGTGCGAGACGAAAGCGTCCACGTCGATGTCGCCGGCGAGGTACATGTCGACGAACTGAGGAACCTGATCGCGCCCTTTCACGCCGCCGAACGAGGAGCCTGCCACCCGGCGCCCGGTGATCAGGAAGCGCTGGATGACGTCCAGCGTCTCACCCTTGCCCGCGACGCCGCACATCGTCGCGAGGCCCCAGCCCATGCGCGCATACTCCACTGCCTGACGCATAACGTCGACGCTGCCGGTCGCCTCGAACGTGTAGTCGGCGCCGAGGCCGTCCGTCATGTCGACGATCTGCTCCACGGCGCCCGGGCCGCCGACGAGGGTGTCGGTCGCGCCCTGTCCCCTTGCGAGCTCGAGCCGGTCCTCCGAGAGGTCGACGCAGACGATTCGGTCGGCGCCTTGCAGGCGGCACCCGGCGACGGCGCCCAGCCCGACCATGCCCGCACCGAAGACGACGCAGGTCGTGCCGGGTGCGACCCTCGCGGTGTTCATCGCCGCCCCGAGCCCGGTCGAGAGACCGCACGCGAACAGGCAAGCCCGGTCGAGCGGAGCCTCGGGATCGATCTTCGCGAGCGAGATCTCCGGCATGACCGTGTACTCCGCGAAGGTGGACGTCCCCATGAAATGCCGGATCGGCTCGCCGTCGCGCGAGAGCCGCGTCGTCCCGTCCGGGAGATAGCCCTGGTTCTGCTGCTCGCGAATGGCGAGACAGAGATTGGTGCGGTGATCGCGGCAGTGCTCGCACTCGCGGCATTGCGGCGAGAAGAGCGTGACGACGTGGTCGCCGGGCACGACATCCGCCACGCCCTCGCCGACCCGCTCGACGACCCCGGCGCCCTCGTGACCGAGCACCGTCGGCGCATAGCCAGACGGATCGGCACCCGAGGCGGTGTAAAGATCGGTGTGGCACACCCCGCACGCCACGAGCCTCACGAGCACCTCGCCGTCTCTGGGCTCGGCGAGGTCGAGCTCCTGAACCGCGAGGGGAGCACCGAACTCCTCGAGGACGGCGGCGCGGATCTTCACCGTCCCGATTCTCTCTCACTCGGCGAGCTAGGCGTCGATCGGAACGTGACCCGGCTCGGACGCGACCCGCTCGAGCCAGCCGCGCACTGCCGGGTACGGCTCGAGCTCGAACCCTCCCTCGTGCGCCACATGCGTGTACGCGTAGAGCGCGAGGTCGGCGAGGGTCAGGCCGTCTCCGACGAGGAACTGCCTGCCGTCGAGGTGACGCTCCATTGCGGCAAGCGCCCTGTGTCCCGCTGCGGTGCGTTCGGGTAGGCGATCCGCGAACTCGTCCGCGCGGCCGGAGTACGCGAGCCAGAATCTCGCAACCGCGATCGCCGGCTCGTGGTCGTACTGCTCGAAGAACATCCATTGCAGCACAAGCGCGCGGTCGTACGGATCGCCCGGGACGAAGCGCGTTCCCTCACCGAGATACCAGAGGATCGCGCCCGATTCCGCGAGCGGCCTCCCGTCGTCCAGAACGAGCGTCGGCACTCGCAGCGCGGGATTCAGTTCGCCCAGTACGTCGCGTCGGTTCGAGCGGTCGACGACGTCCATCGTACGCCGTTCGTACGGAATGCCGAGGTGCGCGAGCAGGAGCCGCACCTTGTAACAGTTGCCCGAGACCGGGCTGTCATAGAGCAGCAAGGCTAGGCCCAGGGAAGTCCGTCCCAGCTCTTCGGGCGTCCGTCCTTCCACTTGGGGAACGGCGCGTACGCCTCGGCCGGTGAGCTCGTTTCCGTCTCGACGCCGATACCGTGACGGAGCGCCAGCTCCGAGCGCGGATAGACGATCTCCTTGTTCTCGCTGCGGGCGCCGGTCATGAAGATGACGCACGGAGCATCGCCGACTGCGACGAAGGCGTGGTCGGTGCCGGGCGGGCAGTGCACGAAGTCCCACGCCTTGAGCGGCCGCTCCTCGTCCTCGATCAGCAGCAGGCACTCGCCGGCAAGGACGAGGAAGTCTTCCTGCTCGGACTCACGGTGGTACCTCCCGCCCGGCTCGCCCGGGCGGAGCACCGCGAGTGTGAAGCCCACCTGATCGAAGGACACCTTGTCTCCCTCGAAGATGCAGGCGGCTCCGAGAGCTTCGTTCGTCATCCAGCGCCCGTCGCGGACGTTCACCACGAACCAGCCGTCGGATGCGGGGACAAGACCGCCTTCGGACTCTTCGAGGCGTGCTTCTTCGACCATGTCGCTCCTCGCTTCGCCGGCTAGGCCGTCGCGAACCGCTTGGCCACTCGGGCGCGAGCCCGTTCGGCTTCGACCTCGCGATCCTTCGGCGCTGCCGACGTGACGAGACCGTCGAGCAACCGCTTCGACGCCGCTGCGACCTGGTCGACCGCGCGGGCGAAGGCTTCCTCGTTCGCCTGCGACGGCTTCGTGAAGCCGCTGATCTTGCGCACGTATTGGAGCGAAGCGTTGCGAATCTCCTCGTTTGTGGCGGGTGGCTCGAAGTTGTAGAGCGTGTGGATGTTTCGGCACATGCCGCCATCCTACGAGCCGGAGGCCTGATGTGAAATTCCGCCGGGCCGGATGACGCCC
>JBGPYI010000212.1:0-2739 GCA_041493175.1 Gaiellaceae bacterium
CCCGCGCCGGGATGATCGCGCCCGACGACACGACGTTCGGTTACATCGAAGGGCGTCCCGGTGCACCCGCCGGTGGGGCCTGGGAGCGTGCTCTCGACCACTGGCGCTCACTCGCCACGGATCCGGAGGCACCGTTCCAGCGCGAGTTCTCCGTCGACGTCTCCAAGCTCGCCCCGCAGGTGACGTGGGGGACGAATCCGGAGATGGTCGTCCCGGTGCACGGCGAGGTGCCGGACCCGGCGGACTACGACGATCCTGCAGAGCGCGACGCAGTCGAGCGGGCTCTCACGTACATGGGTCTTGCGCCGCGCACGAAGATCGAGGACATCGCAATCGACCGCGTCTTCATCGGGTCCTGCACCAACGCGCGGATCGAAGACCTGCGTACCGCGGCTGCAGTGGTGTCCGGCAAGCGCGTCCACCCGTCCGTGCGCGCGCTCGTCGTTCCCGGCTCGGCCGGCGTCAAGCGGCAGGCGGAGGACGAAGGCCTCGACAAGATCTTCACGGCGGCCGGCTTTGAGTGGCGGCGCGCCGGCTGCTCGATGTGCCTCGGCATGAACCCGGACATCCTCCAGCCCGGCGAGCGCTGCGCCTCGACATCGAACCGCAACTTCGAAGGGCGCCAGGGGAGCGGCGGGCGGACGCACCTCGTGAGCCCTGCACTCGCCGCCGCCGCCGCGATCGCCGGCCACTTCGTCGATCCGGTCGCCCTCGACGGCGCAGCGTGAAGGCGTTCCGCCGCGTCACCGCTCGCGCGGCGGTGCTCGACAGGGCCGATGTCGACACGGACCAGATCATTCCGAAGCAGTTCCTGAAGCGCATCGAGCGAACCGGGTACGGCGAGTTTCTCTTCTTCGACTGGATGAAACAGCCGGATTTCGAGCTGCGCCGGCCGGAGTATGCGGAGGCCGGGATCCTGCTCGCGGGCCGGAACTTCGGCTGCGGCTCCTCGCGCGAGCATGCCGCCTGGGCGTTGCAGGACTACGGCTTCGAGGTCGTGATCGCGCCGTCATTCGGCGACATCTTCCGCACGAACGCGCTGAAGATCGGGCTCGTTCCGATCGTGCTGCCGGCGAAAGCCGTCGAGATGCTGATGCATGCCGTTGCAGGCGGCGAGTCGCTGACGGTCGACCTCGAGGCGCAGCAGGTCGCCGGTCCGGAGGATCTCGTCGTTCCGTTTGAGTTCGAGCGGTTCGCGCGCGAGTCCCTACTACAGGGGCTCGACGACATTGCGCTCACCCTGAAGCGCGAGGAGAAGATCACCGCCTACGAGCGTTCGCACTCCGCGCCCGTCGACACGACGGCGCTTCCGGCTTAAAGGCCGGCGAATTTCACATCAAGCCTCTAGGCTCCGGCGGGGTACGAGCCGAGCACGCGCAGGTCTCGCACGCGCGCGCGGACCTCTGCGAGCGCGCTGCGTGTCATGGGATCGAGCGGGTGGCCGGCGAGCACTGCGTCGAAGCGGTACTTCCAGGGCGATTGCGGGATCGGCCGCGAAACGAGTTGCACCAGGTCGAGCCCATGGCGCGCGAACGGCTCAATTGCACCGTGAAGCGCGCCGGACCTGTGGTCGGTGACGAACGAGAAGGCCGTCCTCCAGGCTTCGCCTTCACGGTCGATGCGCGTGTGCGTGGCGACCGAGACGAAGCGGGTGAACGCTTCGGGATGGTCTCCCACGTCATGTGCGATCACGTCCAGGCCGTAGATCATGGCCGCCCGCTCGCTGGCGATCGCAGCTTCCCCGGGTGAGCTCGACTCGGCGACCTGCGCGGCGGCATCGGCTGTCGTAGCCGCTGCGATCGCACGGACCCCGTTCAGCCGGCCGAGGAGCTTCCGGCACTGCTCGAGTGCGACGGGGTGGGAGCGAATGACGCGGATCTCGCTCTCCGCGAGCGGCCCACGGGCGACGAGATGGTGGCGGATCGGAATGGACGTCTCGGCGACGATCGAGAGCGGCGCCTCGTAGAGCAGATCGTGCGTCTCCGCCACCGGCCCGACCAGCGAGTTCTCGATCGGCAGCACCCCGTAGGCAACGCGGCCCGAGGCTGCGGCGTCGACGACGTCCGCGAAGGTCTCGAGCGAGACGAGTTCCCTGTCCCCGGGAAAGAGGCGCTCGGCGGCGGCTGCGCTGTGCGCGGCGGCGCCGCCGGGATACGCGACCGTCGTCACCGCATCGACGTCTTGCGAATTCATCGGGGAAGGAGGCTCAGGACCGTGTCGGTGAACTCGGCCGTCGTCGCCGTGCCTCCGAGGTCGCGCGTCGGGGTCGATTGCAGGGCTGCGTCGACCGCCTGCTCGAGCTGGGTTGCCAACCCTTCCTCACCGGCGGCGTGCCGCAGCAGGAGGGCGACCGAACGGAGTGCGCCCGTCGGGTTCGCGATCCCCCGGCCTGCGATGTCTGGCGCCGAGCCGTGCACGGGCTCGAAGATGCCGGGTGGCCGGTCGCCGAGGCTGGCCGACGCTGCGACTCCGAGACCGCCGCAGCTTCCTGCCGCGACGTCCGAGAGGATGTCGCCGAACGTGTTCTCGGTCAGGATCACGTCGAACTGCGCCGGGTCGAGCACGAGCTGGAGGCCTGCTTTGTCGACCAGCATGTGCTCGAGCCGCACCTCCGGGTAGTCACCCGCCAGGCCGGAGACGACCTCGCGCCAGAGTCGCGACGTCTCGAGCACGTTCGCCTTGTCGACCGAAGTGACGAGACCACGGCGGCCGCGCGCCAGCTCGAACCCACGTCGTGCG
>JBGPYI010000213.1:0-2675 GCA_041493175.1 Gaiellaceae bacterium
CACGCGCAGCGGGCTTAGCCGCAGGCGAACCGATGCGGGCACGGACGCTTCAGCGCCCGTGCCCACACGGAAGGGAACAATCACCGGCCCGCACCCTCGTAAGAGTGCGCGGGCTCCGCCCGCGCACGGTCCCCGCGAAGCGGCGTACCCAACCCTGTGCGAAAGCGTCAGCTTTCGCTCAGATGCCCGGGAGCTACACTCATCGCATGGCGCAAGCGCCTGTTCTCCCACGCGGTTTCGAGCTTCCACTCGAGCCCAGACTGCCACGGGTCGGATCGGTCGACGCCGTCGCGCTCGAGGAGAGGGCCGCCTCGCTCGCGAAGCGGTCGATCAAGCGCGAGGCCAAGGTCTTCGCGCTCGAGCTGGCCGTGCGGATGATGGATCTGACGACCCTCGAAGGCCAGGACACGCCCGGGAAGGTGGCGGCGCTGGCGTCGAAGGCGATCCGGCCGGATCCCAGCGATTCCGGTGTTCCGTCGGTCGCCGCAATCTGCGTCTACCCGAATCTCGTTCCCTCCGCCGTCGCGCGGGTCGAGGGCACGAGCGTCAAGGTGGCATCGGTCGCAACCGCGTTTCCATCGGGCCAGTCGCCGATCGAGACGAAGCTCGAGGAGGTGCGCTGGGTCGTCGAGCACGGCGCCGACGAGGTCGACATGGTGATCGACCGCGGTGCGTTCCTTTCCGGGCGCTACGCGAAGGTCTACGACGAGATCGTCCAGGTGAAGGAAGCTGCCGGCGACGCGCACCTGAAGGTGATCCTCGAGGTGGCCGAGCTCGGGACGTACGACAACGTCCGGCGGGCCTCGCTCCTTGCGATGGCCGCCGGCGCGGACTTCATCAAGACGTCGACGGGCAAGCTGCCCGGCGCGGCCACGCTCCCCGTGACCCTCTGCATGCTCGAGGCGATCCGTGACGTGTACGAGGAGACGGGCCGCATGATCGGGATGAAGCCTGCGGGCGGTATCCGCCAGGCGAAGCAGGCGGTGCAGTACCTCGTTCAGCTGCACGAGACACTCGGCGTCGAGTGGCTGACGCCGGACCTCTACCGCCTGGGCGCATCGTCGCTGCTGAACGACCTCCTGATGCAACTCCGGAAAGAGAAGACGGGCACCTACCAAAGCCCCGACTACTTCACCCTTGACTGAGCTCGAGCGAAAGCAGGATCGCACCCCGGTTCCGAAGGAGTGGACGTATGCGCCCGCTCCGGAGTCGCGGGACGTCGTCACCCTCGACGACCGTTACGGACACTACGTCGGCGGCACGTGGCTCGAGCCGAGCGAGACCTACACGACGATCTCGCCCGCGACCGAAGAGCCGCTCGCGGAGGTCGGCCAGGCGACCCCTGAAGAGGTGGAGGCGGCTGTCGCGGCGGCGCGTGACGCATTCGAGAACGGTTGGTCCGGCATCTCGGCTGCAGAGCGCGCGAAGTACCTCTTCCGTATCGCACGCATCCTCCAGGAGCGCTCCCGAGAGTTCGCCGTCCTCGAGTCGCTCAACGGCGGCAAACCGATCAAGGAGTCGCGCGACGTCGACCTGCCGCTGGCGGCAGCACATTTCTTCTACTACGCGGGCTGGGCCGACAAGCTCGAGTACGCGTTCCCGAACCGCCGGCCCCGACCGGTCGGCGTGGCCGGTCAGATCATCCCCTGGAACTTCCCGTTGCTGATGCTGTCCTGGAAGATCGCGCCTGCACTGGCCGCGGGCAACACGGTCGTGCTCAAGCCGGCCGAGACGACGCCGCTGTCCGCGCTTCTCTTCGCCGACGTGCTGCGACAGGCCGAATTGCCGCCCGGAGTCGTCAACATCGTCACCGGCGACGGGCGCACGGGCGCTGCGCTGGTGAAGTCGGAGGGCGTCGACAAGATCGCCTTCACCGGTTCTACCGAGGTCGGCAAGGCGATCCTGCGCGAGCTCGCGGGAACGGGGAAGAAGCTCACGCTCGAGCTCGGCGGCAAGGCCGCGAACATCATCTTCGACGACGCTGCGCTCGACCAGGCTGTCGAAGGGATCGTCAACGGCATCTATTTCAATCAGGGGCATGTCTGCTGCGCCGGCTCGCGCCTCCTCGTACAGGAATCGATCTACGAGCCGGTCGTCGAGAAGCTCAAGCGCCGTCTCACGACACTTCGCGTGGGCGATCCACTGGACAAGAACACCGACGTCGGAGCGATCAACTCGAAGCAGCAGCTCGAGAAGATCCGTGAGCTGGTCGAATCCGGCGAGCAGGAGGGTGCCGAGATCTACCAGCCGCCGTGCCGGCTGCCGGAGAAGGGTTACTGGTTCGCGCCGACGGTCTTCACGAACGTTGCGCAGAGCTATCGCATCGCGCAGGAGGAGATTTTCGGGCCCGTCCTTTCGATCCTCACCTTCCGCACGCCCGAGGAGGCCGTCGAGAAGGCGAACAACACGCCGTACGGCCTCAGCGCAGGTGT
Organism: Gaiellaceae bacterium; assembly: GCA_041493175.1. Taxonomy (GTDB): domain Bacteria; phylum Actinomycetota; class Thermoleophilia; order Gaiellales; family Gaiellaceae; genus 3-1-20CM-4-69-9. The sequence goes on from JBGPYI010000213.1 coordinate 2,433, forward strand.
CTGGACCGAGAAAGGCTCGCGCATTCTCTGGATGGCGGAGCGTCTGCGCGCCGGCGTGGTGTGGGCGAACACGTTCAACCGCTTCGATCCGTCGTCGCCGTTCGGCGGCTACAAAGAGTCCGGCTTCGGCCGGGAGGGCGGCCGTCACGGGTTGGAGCCGTACCTGAACTTCGACCGAAGCGAGCCCTCCGGTGGCTAAGCCTCGAAAAATGCTGCGCATTTTCCGAGGGTTGGAGTTAGACC
>JBGPYI010000145.1:0-6113 GCA_041493175.1 Gaiellaceae bacterium
AGGTCCTCTACGTCTATCCGCGTGCCGGGCGGCCGGGACGGGACCTGCTTCCGGGCTGGGACGACATTCCGGGGGCCCGCGGTTGCACGCCGCAGTCCTGCGCGTTTCGGGACCACAACGCTGAACTGGCCGCGCTTGGCGCGCGCGTCGCCGGCCTGAGCGCCCAGAGCATCGACGACCAGATCGAGTTCGCCGAGCGCAACCGGATGCCGTTTCCGATCATCAGCGACGAATGGCTCGACCTGGCACGTGATCCGGGGCTGCCGACCTTCGATGTCGAGGGACTGACGTTCTACAAGCGCCTGGCTTTGGTCGCCGAGCGAGGCCGGATCGTCAAGGTCTTCTATCCGGTGTTTCCTCCGGATCGGAATGCCCAGGATGTCCTCGACTGGCTGCAGGCTCGGTGAAGCTCGTCACGTTCGACGACGGGCGCGTCGGTGAGCTGCGCGGCGACACGGTCGTGGAGCTCGACGTCGCGTCGATGCGGGAGTATTTCGAGCGTGCCGGGGCCGCGCGCCCCACTGGTGAAGAGCCTGCGCTCGAAGCCGTCAAGCTGCGCGCACCGATCATCCCGAAGAAGTTCATCCACACGGCCGGAAACTTCCGCGAGCACGAAGAAGAGTCGAAGCGCGTCGGCTGGACGCACGAGATCGCGCCGTGGATCGTCTTCTTCCAGAACGTCGACGCGATCATCGGCCCCGACGAGCCCATCGTCTATCCGGAGCACCTGACCGAGGAGCTCGACTACGAGCTCGAGCTCGCCGTCGTGATCTCGAAGTCCGGCAAGTGGTTCGGTCCGGAGGAAGCGGCGGACTACATCGGGGGCTACGTGATCTTCAACGACATCACGGCACGAGACATCCAGCGCCGGGAGATGCGCTCGGGCGTGTTCTCGTTCTGCAAGGGCATCGACACGTTCTGTCCGCTCGGACCGTGGATCGTCACACCGGACGAGATCGGCGATCCGCACGACCTGCGGATGGAGCTGCGGGTCAACGGCGAGCGACGCCAGGAGTCGCACAGCGGGAACATGTCGGTGACGATCCCGGAGATCCTGTCGCACTACTCGGCGCTCGGCTATTCGGCGGGTGACGTCGTCTCGACCGGAACCGTCAGCGGCGTCGCCGGCTTCAGCGAGGATGCGGCGTCGCTCTACCTCAAGCCCGGCGACGTGATCGAGGCCGAGATCGAGAAGATCGGCGTCCTTCGCAATCCCGTGATCTCGTGGCAGGAGGCGCACGGGGAGCCGCCGCCGCCGCGCGTCTCCTGGTGAGCTGGCCTCGCGACGACGCCAAGCTCGACCGCATCCAGGAGCTGATGGCCGAGGAAGGGCTGGACGCGCTCGTCGTCCGGGCGCCGGACAACGTCCTCTATCTGACGAACTTCTGGGGGATGAAGGGCTACGACGCGGCGGTCTTCCCGCGGGAAGGCGCGCCGGTCCTGATCACGATCGAGCCCTCCGCGGAGGATGCGGCCGACAACGCCTGGACGTCGGGCATCGTGCTCGTGCCCGGATACGACCCCGGCGACCCCCGTCCGCCGCTCTCACGGACGCTCGAGGCCGTCCAGGAGGCCGCCCGGCCCTACGAGAGGGTCGGCCTCGAGCTCTCTTTGGGTACCCAGGCCTCCGATCGGATGGTGGGCGAGCCGACCACCTTCACCAAGGGCTGGTTCGACGCCTTCCCGCACGCAGCGGACGCCACGCCACTTCTCGCCCGCGCACGGGCGCTCAAGACGCCGCAGGAGGTCCAGCGGATGCGCCTGGCCAACGAGATCGCCGCCGCCGCCATGGAGCACGTGGCAGCCAAGCTCAAGCCGGGGATGAAGGAGAGCGAGGCGGCTGCCCTCTGGGAGGGCTTCGTGCACGGCGCGGGCACCGGCTGGAAGGGACAGGTGGAGCTGGCGCTCGGCTTCTCCCTCGTCTGGTCGGGGCCAGGCATCCGCACCTTCACCGCAACGGGGCACAGGCCGGTGTCCGAGCACGAGCCGACGCTGTTCGAGATCTGGGTCTGCGCGGACGGTTACTGGTGCGACCACACGAAGAACGTCTGCCCCGGAAAGCTCGACTCGCGCTACGAGGAGCTGCTCGACGTGCTGCTCGACGTCTACGGACGCGCGCTCGACCACTGCCGTCCGGGCGCGAGCCTCGCCGAGCTCGACGTCCTGATCCGCGAAGGTCTCGCAGCCGCCGGTTACCCCGGCCAGCCGTCGCATCCGATTGCGCACGGTGTCGGCGCGCGCGCACACGAGCCGCCGTACGCGCACCAGGCCGGGACCGGCACCGTCGAAGAAGGCATGGTGTTGGCGATCGAGCCGGGTGCGTACTGGGAGGGCGGAGGCGGCCTGCGCATCGAGGACAACTTCCTCATCACTGCCGACGGTCCCGAAAAGCTGTCGAGCTATCCCGACGACTTTCGATGACCTTCTGGACGGGACACCTGAACGATCCGCACCGCTTCAACGCGCAGGTCGGCTTCTACGACACGACGCTCCGCGACGGCGAGCAGACCGTCGGCGTCGTGCTGAGCCCCGAGGACAAGCTCGAGCTCGCGCGCGGGCTCGACGAGCTCGGGATCGAGCGCATCGAAGCCGGCTTCCCGCGTGTCTCGAAAGACGACTGGCGCGCGGTGGAGCTCATTCGCGCCGCCGGCTTGAACGCGGAGGTCTGGGGCTTCTCCCGCGCAGTGGAGGCGGACGTGAAGGCGCTCGTCGAGCTCGGAGTCCAGGCGAGCGTGGTCGAATCGCCGATCTCGGACCTGAAGCTGACGGCGCTCGGCGTCGATCGCGAGGCGATGCTCGAACGGATCGTCTACGCGATCTCGTTCGCGGTCGAGCAGGGCGTGACCGTCGCCTTCTTCGGTGTGGATGGAACGCGCGCAGATCCGGGCTATTTCGAGACGGTCTACAAGACCGCGATCGAGGCGGGCGCGCAGGAGGCGGTCGTCGTCGACACGATCGGGATCGCCAGCCCGGAAGCAGTGGCCGACCTGATCGGGAAAACGAAGGAGTGGCTCGGCGAAGACGTCCCGATCCACTTCCACGGTCACAACGACTTCGGCCTTGCCACCGCCGCAGCTCTCGCTGCGGCGCGTGCCGGTGCGAGCTGGATTCAGGGCACCGTCAACGGCATGGGCGAGCGAGCGGGCAACGCGAACCTTCCCGAAATCGCGCTCGCGCTGCGCGGGCTCTACGGCGTCGACACGAACCTCCGCCTCGACAAGGCGCGCGCCTTGTCGAGGCAGCTGCGCGAGCTCTCGGGCTACGAGCTCGAGCCGTTCAAGCCGCTGGTCGGCGACAACCTCTTCCGCCGGGAGTCGGGCGCGGTCGCGAGCCAGTTCCACGATCCCCCGGCAATCGAGCCGTACTCGTCGGAGCTCGTTGCTGCGGAGCGCAGCATCGTGCTCGGCAAGAAGAGCGGCATCGACTCGATCCGGATCAAGGCCGAGGAGCTCGGGCTCGATCTGACCGACGACGCGCAGCGCGATCTGCTCGCGTACGTCAAGGAGCTCGGGACGAAGAAGCGTGGGCTCGTGACCGACGACGAGTTCCGCGAGCTCGCGCGTGGGTGACTACGACGCCGTCCTGGTCGGCGGCGGCATCAACTCGCTCGCGTGCGGGGCATTCCTGGCGCTGGCCGGATGGCGTGTGGCCGTCCTCGAGCGCGAGGCAGAGCTGGGCGGCGCGGTGCGGACGGCCGAGCTCACCGAACCGGGCTTCCACCACGACGTGTTCAGCGCGTGGCATCCACTCTGGGTGGGCGGCCCGGCACATGCAGAGCTCGGCGCTCTCCTCGCGGAACGCGGACTGGAGTACCTGAACACCGAGCACCCGACCGGGACGCTGTTCCCGGATGGGGAAAGCTCGTTCCTCACGACCGGCACCGACGCGAACGCAGCGGAGCTCGAGCGCCACGCCGCGGGCGACGGCGAAGCCTGGCGAGAGACGATCGCGAGTGTCGGCGCGCAGGCGGAGCTTGTCTTCGGCGTGCTCGGCACCGAGCTCTGGTCGCCTGCCGGACTGAGCCTCGGGGCCAAGGCATACCGCCGTCTGGGACGCCGCGGTCTCGCGGAGTTCGGCGCCGAGCTCGTCCAGAGCAGCCGAGACTGGCTGACGACGACGTTCCGCTCGGAGCGTGCGCACGGGCTGCTGGCGCCCTGGGTCCTCCATACGGGACTCGGGCCGGATGCCGCCGCGTCGGGATTCATGACCCGCGTGATCGCCTTTGCGATCGAGGCCGGCGGCATGCCGGTTCCGCGAGGCGGTGGGGCGCGGCTCGTCGATTCCCTCGTTCGCCTGATCCGAGATCACGGTGGAGTTTGCGAGACCGACAAGGATGTGGAGCGAGTCGTCGTCAAGAGCGGTCGTGCGACCGGAGTGCGGCTCGCCGGTGGCGGCACCGCGGGAGCTGAGCGTGCCGTCATCTGCAACGTCACGCCCACGCAGCTGTACGGACGCCTGTTGGATCCTGCCGACGTCCCGGCGGACGTCGCCGAAGCGGGCAAACGGTTCCGCTTCGGCCGCTCCGAGATGCAGATCCACTTCGCCTTGTCGGAGCCGGCGCGCTGGGACGGCGACGACCGTCTCGACAAGACGGCGATCGTTCATCTCACGCCCGGGCTCGACGGCGTCTCACGTGCGGTGAACGAGGCAGAGCGGGGCTTGCTGCCGGCCGAAGCGACGGTCGTCGTCGGACAGCCGCTCGCGGTCGACGACTCCCGCGCGCCTGCCGGCAAAGGCCTGCTCTGGATCCAGCTGCAGGAACTGCCGTGGCACGTCAAGGGCGACGCGGCAGGGGAGCTCGACGTCGGGGACGGCACGTGGGACGAGTCTCTGCGCGAGCGCTACGCCGACCGGATCCAGGCGAGGATCGCGCGGCACGTTCCGAACCTCGAGTCCTCGATCCTGCGTCGCGTCGTGCTCTCGCCGGCCGATCTCCAGGCAGCCAACATCAATCTCGAGCGCGGCGACCCGTACTCGGGCTCGCTGGCGCTCGACCAGAACTTCCTCTGGCGCCCGTTCGCCCGCCAGCCTGGACACCGCACGCCGGTCGACGGCCTGTTCCACATCGGCGCCAGTACGTGGCCGGGGCCGGGCCTCGGCGCAGGCTCCGGAACCCTGGTTGCGAAGGCCCTCTTGCAGCCCCCGGCGGCGCAGCGACTGGTCGGGCGGCTTAGCGCGTTTCTGCGGCCGGGACAGGCATAGAATCGCCTGCATCCGGCCACGTTTCTCGATCTCGCAGATCACGACCCTGGCAGCGACGTTCGCGGCGGACGTTCGCGCCTACGCGGCTGCCGGCGTGGACGGGATCGGCGTGTGGGAGATCAAGCTCCCGGACGGAGGTGACGCGGAGGCGCTCGAGCAGCTCGAGGCGAGCGGGCTCGGGTCTGCCGCGGCGGTTCCCGCAGTTCCCTCGATTCTCGCGCTCCCCCTGATGGAAGGCCCTGAGGAGCCGCAGCAGCGGATCGAGGCGATCTGTGCGTCGCTGCACCGCCTCGCGCCGTTCCAGCCCAGCGCGGTCGTTTGCCTGACGGGGCCGGGGGACGATCGCGACACGGTTGTTGAAGGCTTACGGACGATCGGGGAGGAAGCCGCACGTGTCGGCGTGCGCGTCGGCCTCGAGCCGATCAACCGCATCGGCGGGGAGGACTGGACGATGATCTCGTCCCTTCCCGAGGCAGCCGAGCTCCTGGACGACGCCGACCGGCCCGCCCTCGGCATCCAGTTCGACAGCTGGCACGTCTGGAACACGCCCGAGCTCGTCGATGACATCGAACGGTATGCAGACCTTTTCGTGGGCGTTCACATCGCCGACTGGGGCGAGGCAACTCGAGGCTGGTGCGATCGCGTCCTGCCGGGCGACGGCGTCGCCGGCCTCCCGCAAATCCTCGGCGCGCTCGACCGCGCAGGCTGGGACGACTACTACGACCTCGAGATCTTCTCGGACAACGGCACGTTCGGGAACGCCTGGCCTGACTCGCTGTGGGACGTGCCGGCGGAGGAGCTCGCTCGCAGGGGGAAGGAAGCGTTCGAGCGCGTCTGGGAGGCGCGAATCCGAACATCCCTTGACCAGGTATCGCCCGGTGCCGTGTAATCGACGAATGAAGACGACCCCA
>JBGPYI010000146.1:0-6043 GCA_041493175.1 Gaiellaceae bacterium
CTCACCCACGCCAGTAGGGTTCCGCGCGGTGCCCGGACCAAACGTGCCCTTCCCGCCCATGGAGGCTCAGCTCGTGAAGGAGCTTCCGGACTCCGGCGACTGGCAGTTCGAGCCGAAATGGGACGGTTTCCGGGGCGTCCTGGAGAACGACGGCGGCGAGCTCGCCCTCTGGTCGCGGAACGGCCGTCCGCTCCTCCGGTACTTCCCCGAGCTGCGACCCCTGGGTGACCTCCTGCCTCCCCACTCCGCCCTCGACGGGGAGATCGTGATCGCCCGCGACGGCGTGCTGGACTTCGACTCGATGCAGTTGCGGCTGCATCCTGCGGAGTCGCGCGTGCGCAAGCTGTCCGCAGAGATCCCAGCGGACTTCATCGTGTTCGACCTCTTGCTCTGGAAAGGCAAGCCGATCCACGAGCAGCCGCTCGAGCAACGCCGGGCGGAGCTGGAGCGGATCGCGGACGGCTTCCACCTGTCGCCGACGACGGGCGACGCCGAGAACGCGCAGAAATGGCTGGACAGCTTCGAAGCTGCCGGTCTCGACGGCGTGATCGCGAAGAAGCTCGGACTGCCTTACCTGCCCGGCTCGCGTGACGGCGTGCTCAAGGTGAAGCCGCACAAGACGGCCGACTGCGTGATCGTCGGCGTGCGCTGGAAAGAGAAGCCGACGCGGATCGCGACGCTGCTGCTCGGGCTGTACGGCAAAGGAGGCAAGGTTGACTACGTCGGCTCCGCCGCCGTCGCCGCCAGCCGACACAGGGAGATCTTCGACCGCATCGAGCCGCTGTTGAAGGGCGCGCCCGAGCGCGGCTTCTCGGCGCCGAACCGCTGGGGGACCGGTGAGCTGCAGGAGTCGGCAGTGCGCCACGAGCTGGTGGCCGAGGTGCGCTACGACAAGGTGCAGGGCAACCGCTTCCGCCACGGCTCGCGCTTCATCCGCTTCCGCGACGACAAGGATCCGGACCAGTGCACGTGGCGTGAGGTGAGGCCGCCGCGCCGCAAGGACGATCCGACCTTCGAGAGCCTGCTCGCGGGTTAGTGCCCCAGGGGCACTACTCCAGTCCGAGCTTCGCGAAGCGCGGCCTGAGCGAAACCTTGTGCCGCCACATGTCCGCGGTGAGGTCTCCGACCTCGGCGACGCGCTCTCGCATCGTCTCGACCGTGAAGGCGGCGGGATCCACGTCCGCGACCTCGTCCCAGCGCAGGGGCGCCGACACCCGGGCAGCCGGGGTCGGGCGCACTGAGTACGCCGTCGCGATCGTGCGGTCGCGGGTGTTCTGGCCGAAGTCGACGAAGACGCCGCGGCGATCGGCCACCCGCCAGGTCGTCGTCGCGACCTCCTGGTCGCCGACGCGGCGCTCGACCTCCTCTGCGAGCGCCTTCGCAAAGCGGCGCACCTCGGGAAAGTGCACTTCTGGTTTGATCGGAGCCATGATGTGCAGCCCGGTCGCGCCCGAGGTCTTCGGGTACGACGCTAAGCCGAGCTCGCCCATCACCTCGCGCACGACGAGCGCGATCTCGCGGACGCAGGGCCACTGTCCGTCGGTCGTCGGGTCGAGATCGATCAGCAGGTAGTCGGGCCGCTCGATGTCGTCGACGCGCGAGTGCCAGGTGTGTAGCTCGATGCAGCCGAGGTTGACCACCCACGCCAGGGCGGCGGCGTTGTCGATCACCGCGAAGACCGTCGAGTGACCGCTCGGAAACTCGACGTACTGCTCCCCCACGTACTCCGGATGCGGCGGCACCCGCTTCTGGTGGAAGAAGTCCCCCTCGACGCCGTTCGGGTAGCGCACCATGTGGAAGGGCCGGCGGCGCAGGTGCGGGAGGGCAGCGTCGGCGAGGTCGACGTAGTACTGGACGAGATCGCCCTTCGTCAGCCCGGGCTCCGGGAAGAAGACCTTGTCCGGGTTCGTCACGGAGACGTCATGGCCGCCAACCCGCATGGAGCGAAGTATCGGCGTGGTAGGGTCGCCCTCGTGCGCCGAGTCCCCGCGATCCTCCTGATTGCGTTGCTCTCGATCGTCGCCGCGGGCTGCGGCGGCTCGAGCAAGAAGGCCTCGACGGACACTACGGCCACCGCAGCGACGGCCTCGTGCGGCAAGGCCGACCTGAATCTCGTCAACGCTGGGCAGCTCACAGTGGGCACGGACAACCCCGCCTTCCCGCCCTGGTTCGGAGGGAACGAGAAGAAGCCGTGGAAGATCAGCGATCCCTACTCGGGCCAGGGATTCGAGAGCGCGGTGGCCTACGCCGTCGCGAACAAGCTCGGCTTCGCGAAGGGCGAGGTGAAGTGGGTGGTCGTCCCCTTCAACACCTCGTTCGCGCCGGGGCCGAAGAAGTTCGACTTCGACATCAACCAGATCTCATACAAGCCCGCGCGAGCGAAGACGGTCGATTTCAGCGACTCCTACTACAACGTCAACCAAGCGCTCGTCGTCGTCAAGGGAACCCCAATCGCGAGCGCGACGTCGGTCGCCGCGCTGAAGCCGTACAAGTTCGGCGCGCAGCTCGGGACGACGAGCTACGACTACATCACCAACAACATCAAGCCGTCGAAGCAGCCTGCCGTCTTCGACACGAACGATGCGGCGGTCGCCTCGCTCAAGAACAAGCAGATCGATGGGCTCGTCGTCGACCTGCCGACGGCGTTCTTCGTCACAGCGGTGCAGGTCCCGAAGGGCAAGATCCTGGGCCAGTTCCAGACATCGGGAACCGAGCACTTCGGCATGGTCTTCGAGAAGGGCAATTCGCTCGTGTCCTGCGTCAACGACGCGCTATCGAAGCTCAAGGCGGCCGGCACGCTTCAGAGCGTGCAGGAGCAATGGCTCTCCAAGGCCGCCGGCGCGCCCGTTCTGAAGTAACACGCTGAACGAGAACCGCGGCTCGAAGATCCTGGGCAGCGTGATGTCCGGCGGCGAGGGCCGCCGTGCCGTCACGGTCGCGCTCCTCAGCACGATCGTCTTCTTCACACTGCTCGGCTTCGCGATCACGCACGCGCCTGGCTGGCCAGAGGTGAAGCGGACATTCTTCGATCGGCATCAGTTAGCGCAGTCGATGCCTGAGATCGCACACGCGTTCCTCCTGAACGTGAAGATGTTCTGCATCGCGGAGGTGTTCATCCTCGTCTTCGCGCTCCTGCTCGCCGTCGTGCGGAGCCTGCCGGGGCCCGTCTTCTTCCCATTGCGCGCGCTGGGCATCGCGTACGCCGACTTCTTCCGCGGCGTGCCGACCATCCTCGTGATCGCGCTGCTCGGCTTCGGTGCGCCGGCGCTGCAGCTCAAACACGTCCCGCTCTCCACGACCTTCTGGGGGATCGTCGCGCTCGTGCTCGTCTACACGGCCTACGTCTCCGAGGTCTACCGGGCCGGCATCGAATCCGTGCATCCAAGCCAGGACTCGGCCGCCCGCTCCCTCGGGTTGACGCACTGGCAGTCGCTGCGGAAGGTCGTCCTGCCCCAGGCGGTGCGCCGAGTGATCCCACCGCTCCTCAACGACTTCATCGGACTGCAGAAGGACACCGCGCTCGTCGGCTTCCTCGGCTCGGTGGAGGCGTTCAAGCAGTCCCAGATCGACGCAGCCGCGACGTTCAACTACACGCCGTTCGTTGCAGCGGCCGTGCTCTTCGTCGCTCTCACGATCCCGCTCGCCCGCTTCACGGACTGGCTCGTGCTCCGCGACCGCCGCCGCCGGCAGGCGGCGGGAATCTGATGAGCGAGGCGCTCGCAGTCCACGGGTTGCGCAAGTCCTTCGGGCAACTGGAGGTGCTGCGTGGAGTGGACCTCGCCGTCGCAGAGCACGAGGTCGTCTGCCTGATCGGCGCGTCCGGCTCCGGCAAGTCGACGCTGTTGCGCTGCGTCAACCTGCTGGAGCCGATCGACGAGGGCCGGATCGTCGTCGAGGGCGAGGAGATCACGGCGCGTGGCGTCAACGTCAACAAGGTGCGCCGGCGGATCGGGATCGTCTTCCAGGCGTTCAACCTCTTTCCGCACATGAGCGTGCTCGGCAACGTCACGCTCGCGCCGACGCTTGCGCTCCACACGCCGCGCGCGCAGGCGGAGGCCGAGGCGACTGCCCTGCTGGACCGCTTCGGGCTGGGCGACAAGCGCAACGACTATCCGGACCGTCTGTCCGGCGGCCAGCAGCAGAGGGTCGCGATCGTGCGTGCGCTCGCAATGCGCCCGGACCTGATGCTGCTCGACGAGGTGACGTCCGCGCTCGATCCGGAGCTCGTCGCCGAGGTGCTCGAGGTGATTCGCGAGCTCGCGGCGGGCGGGATGACCATGCTGATCGCCACGCACGAGATGACCTTCGCGCGCGACATCGCCGACCGGGTCTGCTTCCTGGACGAAGGGGTGATCCTCGAGCAAGGGCCGCCCGCGCAGATCCTCAGCGAGCCCAAGGAGCCGAGAACGCAGCAGTTCCTCCAGCGCATCATCGAGGCGGGTCGGTTGTAGCTTTATGGGTATGCGCGAGCCCGACATCCGGAGAATCGACCTCACGCTCGAGCCCCTCGACGACTATGTCGTCATCCAGCCCTCGGACGAGGAGTCAGAGACGAACCTCGGCCTGATCATCCCCGCGTCGGCGGAGACGGACTGCCGTACCGGCGTCGTCACCGCAGTGGGCGCCGAGACCGGCGGCGTCGAGCCGGGCGACAAGGTGCTTTTTCCGAGTGACGCGGGTTACGAGGTGCGTCTCGCCGGGACGGCCGTGAAGGTCCTGAGGCGCGGCGACCTGATCGCCCGCGTGCACGACTGACTGGCGCTACGTCACGTGCGCGCGTGTGACGTCGGCGGGCGACGCGCAGCCGAGCAGCGCCAGGCCTAGCTCGACCTCCTTCTGCAAGAGCCTCAGAACGTGCACGACTCCTTCCTCGCCGGCAGCGGCGAGGCCCCAAACCATCGCACGGCCGATCATCACGCCGCGTGCTCCCAGTGCCAATGCTTTGAGTGCGTCAGTGCCGCGGTGCACACCGCCGTCCAGAAGTACTTCGGCCCGCCCGTCCACGGCTTCGACGATTTCCTCGAGAACGTCGAGGGTCGCCGAGACACCGTCGAGCTGGCGCCCGCCATGGTTCGAGACCACGACCGCAGCGGCGCCGTGCTCGGCGGCAAGACGCGCGTCCTCGGCCGTGAGGATCCCCTTCACGACGACCGGGAGGCCGTAGCCGGCGAGCCACTCGAGGTCGCGCCAGCTGAGACCCGTGTCGAAGTGCCCGCCGAAGATGTCGCCCGAGACAGTGAGGTGCTCGGGAATCTTGAAGTCGATCCGGATGTCGCGCTCTCGCCGTCCGAGATACGGCACGTCGACTGTGAGCACGAGCGCGGAGAAGTCACTCTCGACTGCCTCGGCAATCAGGTCTTGCGTCTGCGAACGGTCGGCGAAGACGTAGACCTGGAACCACCGCGGCGCCCCGGGAGCGGCGGCGGCGACCTCGGCGGGCCGGGCCGTAGCCGCGGTCGAGAGGCACATGATCGTGCCCGCCGCGGCCGCCGCGCGCGCGGTCGCGAGCTCGCCGTCAGGATGCGCCATGCGCTGCAGCGCGAGCGGCGCGATGAGGATCGGCAGCGAGACGTCGGTCCCGAGGATGGTCGTCGCAGTCGAGACGGAGCCCACGTCGACGAGGACGCGCGGCCGGAGCTTGCGCCGCTCGAACGCGGCGAGGTTGTCCCGGAGCGTGACCTCGTCACCGGAGCCGCCCGCGAAGTAAGCGTGCGCGTTGGCGTCGAGCTTCTTCTCGGCGAGCTGCTCGTAGTCCCAGACGTTGATCGGACTCGCCATGAGTCGAGCGTATCGCCTCTCTACAAGGCGAAACCCGCCTCGGATAGCCGCAGACGGGTTTCAGATGCCGGGGTATGAGGGGGGAGCCGGCAAGCTCATTTTCACTGTGGAGTCACGGTTTTCCTCCCCCTGATGGGGGAATCGGAGGCCTAAAGGGCGGTGGGCTATCCTGCGCCGACCGCGGAGAAGTGGCCGAGTGGCTGAAGGCGGCGCCCTGCTAAGGCGTTATGGGGGTGAATGCCTCCATCGAGGGTTCGAATCCCTC
>JBGPYI010000211.1:0-2968 GCA_041493175.1 Gaiellaceae bacterium
CAAGCGCGACACGTCCCGGCTCGAGCGCGGGCAGACCCCAGCCCTCGCCGCGGAAACGATCGCCCGCGAGACCGAGCGCTGCGGCGAGCACCATCCCGTGCACGTTGCCGGTCGGGCTCGTCTCGGGACTGTTCAGATCCCCGTGCGCATCGATCCAGATCGCGCCGCCCGGGCCGTGCACCTCTCGCAGGCCGGCGAGCGTTCCAAGGGAGACCGAGTGGTCACCGCCGAGCACAACGGGAACGAATCCGTCACGCGCCGCGCGCCGCACGAGCTCGGCGACCCGCTGGGACGTCTCCTTGATCTGGGGCAGAAAGCGGGCGTGCTCGTCACCGGCCGTCGTTGCCTCTGCCACCGCGGTCTCGACGTTTCCCAGGTCCACGTACTCGTATCCGAGCTCGCCGAGACGCGAGCTCAGACCTGCATAGCGGATCGCGGAAGGCCCCATGTCAACGCCCCGGCGCCCGGCGCCGAGGTCGAGCGCCGCACCGATGACGGCGACTTTGCGTCCAGGTTGCGAAGACACGGCCAACAAGGCTAACTTGCGGATCCATGGGGGAGGCCGATGCGGCAGGCACGATCCGAGTTCTCCTTGCCGACGACGACGCCCCGTTCCTGGAAGCGCTCTCACCGCTGATCGAGCGCCAGCCGGAGCTTGTGGTCGTCGGTACCGCTCTCGACGGGCTCGCCGCGATCGAGCTCGCGGAAGAGCTGTCCCCTGACGCGGTCGTCATCGACCTGCACATGCCGCGACTCGACGGAGTGTCCGCGGTCGCGCGGCTCCGGCGTGACCATCCGAGCATGTGCGTGATCGCGCTGACGGGGGACGAGCATCCAGCGCTCCACGATGCGGTGACGGAGGCCGGCGCAGACGCGGTCCTGCTGAAAGCCGAGTTCGTGGACGTCCTGGTCGAGAGACTCGCAGCGGCTAGAGCCCGTGGAGTCGCGGCTAGACTGCGGCCCGCCGGGCGAGGTAGCTCAGTTGGTAGAGCACACGGCTGAAAACCGTGGTGTCGCCGGTTCGATTCCGGCCCTCGCCACTCGCGCTCGGTTGCGATCCCGGCGGCTGTGGCGACCCCTGGGATGGATCTAAAGGATTCGTTAAGACTGCGACCCCCGGGCCGGGGGGTCTGCTACGACTGTGCCCCGTGAGGGTCGCACGTCTCTTGGTGCTGGCTTGCCTGGCCGGCGGGCTTGTCGGATCGGTGCCGTCTCTGGGACTGTCGCGCTCGACGCCCGGGTTCGAGTCCGCCCAGCAGGCCTGTGGAAGGATCGAGTTCATCAGCGGTCTCGAGGCTGTCTTCGGGCGGCGGAAAACGCACCAGCAGGCTCTGACGTTCCGTACTCAAGTGACCGGACGCGGTTTCGTGAACGCGAACATCATCGAGGGTTGCGACGGATTCCGGGTGGTCGTCCGCGGCATCGACACCTTCGACGTGGGAGTTGATCTCCAAGAGGAGGCCCGCCGCGAAGGTTTCGCCGTCACGCTCGAGTGCATCCAGGCCAAGCCGCTGGGCCGGCTGGAGGCCATCTTCGGCCACGGGCGGGACCGGCCCGCAGCGACCGCGATCGTGAACCGAGCAGCCGCCGCCGGGTTTACGGGCGTCAAGCTGCGCAACGACCCTTGCGGCGGGTTCGAGGCGTATCTCGCAGGCTTCGAGGACCAGCGTGAGGCCGAAGCGTTCGTCGCCCAGGCGAAAGTGCGTGGTTTCGACGTCGTCCTCGAACGCAACTAGGCATTCCGTTCCATAAAGGAAGGCCGTCCGGACCGGTGATACCGCGCCGCGAACGACCTTGTGCCCGGGAGTTTAGGCGCTGCTTATCTTCCGGGCAAGCAGCGCGGTGCCCTTGCCGGCAGCGAACTCCGCAAACTCCGTGAATCCACGGCGCTGAAGCTCTTCGCTCAGCCGGCCGGGCGCGACGTAGATCGGCGTCCCCGGGCCGAACGAGAACGCGAACACCGCCTGGCCGCCGGGCGCGAGCACGCGGGCGAGCTCGTCGAAGAACGGGATCATGTTCGCGTGCGCAACGAGGTCGAACGAGCCGTCCGCAAACGGGAGCGCTGAGGCGTCACCGTTCTCGAACCGGACGCGTTCGGCGAGCTCTGTCGGCGTCTTGCGTCTCGCTTCCGCGAGCATGGCGTCCGCGAAATCGATTCCGACAACCTCCGTCCGCGGAAAGCAGCGTGCGATCGCAAACGCACCCTGGCCGGTGCCCGTACCGAGGTCGAGCGCTCTGGTCGGAGCCGGGTCGACCGCAGCCAGCGCAGCCTCGTACGGCGCGAGATGCGCGGGATCACGCATCGTGTCCCAGTTCCCGGCAATGGCGTCGAACTGCTTGCGAACGAGCGGGCGAAAGAAACGCCAGAGCCGCGGGCTTCGTACGACGGCGTTCGTCGACAGGCGCGCGAACTTCTGGCCGAGTGCCCGCCGGTTCAAAACACGTCCAGGTGAATACGGATGTCCTGACCCTCCTTGATCCCGAACATCGCCGCAGCGGTGCCGCCGTTGATCGCGATCGAGATGTTCCGGTAGGCGTCCTCGTAGAGGATGATGTCGCCCGGCCGGGCGTCGGCGAACGTGCGCGCCGCGACCGCGTAATAGCGCTCGGGGCCGGCCTGCAGCTCGACGCGCGTGCCCGGCACGACGCCGGCTTGGTCGAGATGCGAGCGGTCGAGATTGAGCCCGATGTTCCCGAACCGGTCGATCGACAGGACGGTCGAGAGGATCCGTGTCGTGCCGACTTCCGGCTGCGGGATGTCTAGACGAGCCAGGGCATCAGGGTCGATCGGCGGCCCGAGCTCGCCGAGTGGGACGCCCAATGCGAGATGGGCGGCTGCCGGAGAGAAAAGGTCACGGCCGTGGAACGTGCGCGAGACCGACTCGAGCGCGTACTCGGGATTCGCGAGCTCGTGGGCCTCAGTGATCCCGCCCAGCTTCTCGGCGGCCGGAATGAGCAGCCCGTTGTC
>JBGPYI010000090.1:0-8304 GCA_041493175.1 Gaiellaceae bacterium
CTTTAGGGATCGCCTGAGCCCCCGCGCCGCTGAGATCGCCGCGTGGGCTGAGGAGAAAGAGAGGGGAAACCTCACGGTTTCCCCCGCTGCCCCTGCCCTCGCTCATTGGGCAGAGGCTGCCCAATGAACGGCACAGCTCTCGTCCAGACTGCGGCGCTGGGCAAGCGCGCCGTCGTCCGGACCGTACGTCAGCCCGCGAACGTCGTCTTTCCGCTGATCTTCCCGATACTTCTGCTCGCGGTGAACGCGGGCGGGTTGAAAGCGGAAACGCAGCTCCCCGGCTTTCCCACCAACTCGTTCTTCGCATTCGCGCTCGCCGTGCCCTTCGTCCAGGGCGCGCTGCTCGCGACGATCAACGCCAACGTCGAGTTCGCACGCGACATCCAGACCGGGTTTCTGAACCGGCTCGCACTCACGCCGGTGCGAGGAATCGTCCTCCTCTTCGGACAGCTCGGCGGGCTGATGACGATCGCCGTCGTCCAGGCGATCTTCTACCTCGCCGTCGGTCTTGCGTTCGGTGTGCGACTGCAGAGCGGGATCGGGGGCGCAGCGATGTTGCTGCTCCTGGAGACCGGGATTGCGCTCGCCTTTGCGTCGCTCGGCAGCTGGGCTGCACTGCGGACGGGCTCGACGGAGGCCGTGCAGGGCCTCTTCCCGGTCTTCTTCGTCTTTCTTTTTCTGTCGTCGATGAACATCCCACGCAACCTGATCGAGGCGGACTGGTTTCGATGGGTGGCAACCGTCAATCCGGTCTCGTATCTGATCGAAGCGGTCCGTGCGCTCGTGATCACCGGGTGGGACTGGGAGACCATCGGCCTTGGCTTCGCGGTCGCAGCCGGGCTCAGCATCGTCGGCTTTGCGCTCGCCACCCACGCGCTCTGGAACCGCTTGGAGCGCACGTGAGAGACGCGATTTCAGTCGCGCGCGGCGTGTCGTGGCGCGTGCTCCACATCTTCTTTACGAACAAGGCGTTCCTGCTTCCTTCGCTGGCATTTCCGCTCTTTTTCTTCACCGCGTTCGTCGGTGGCTTGTCGCGCATCCGCCAGGTGCCGGGGTTCGATTTTCCGACCGGCTATACCGCGTTCCAGTTCGTGTTCGTGCTGCTGCAGTCCGCGGCGTTCGCGGGCGTGTTCACTGGGTTCGGAATCGCACGCGACTTCGAGACCGGCTTCATGCGGCGGCTCATGCTTGCAGCCCCGAACCGCACGGGCATCCTGCTCGGGTATGCGCTCTCTGCGTTTGTGCGGTGGGCAACCGTTGCCGTCGTCGTGACGATCGTGGCGCTACTCGCCCGGATGGAGGTCGGCGGCAACGGCGTCGACCTGTTCGGCCTCTACGCGCTCGCGCTGCTCCTCAATCTCGCCGGGACGTTCTGGGCCACCGGCGTCGCGATGCGCTTGCGTTCGCAGCAAGCCGCACCGGTCATGCAGATGCCGGTCTTCCTGCTCCTCTTCTTCGCTCCGGTGTACGTCCCGCTCGATCTCCTGCAGGGCTGGATCCACGGGGTCGCTTCCGTCAATCCAATTACGGCTCTGCTCGAGGCCGGCCGTGGATTCATCTCCGGCAGACCCGAGCTGACCCTGGCGGCCTTCGCGATTGCGGCTGGGTTGATCGCCGGCTTCGCCGTCTGGGCCGTTCGTGGCCTCAGACGTGCGGAAGCCGCCGGTTGAACGCATAATCCCCTGCTAATGGAGCCTGAAGCCTGGCCCACTCCACAGACGCCGGCCCGCGAGCCTCTGCCGCGCGTCGAGGATCTGCCCGTCGCCGAGCAGGGCTACGAGCAGGAGAGCGTCAAGGCTGCTTTCGACTCGTTCTACCGTCATGCGGCTCAGCTCGACGCGGCCCTGCGCACGCTCGAGGCCGTGGACTCGTTCCACCGGCACGCCGCGTCCCTGCGCGCCGACCTGCGCGGTCTGCGTACGGCTGGCTGGACACAGCAATCGTGGACCCAGCCCCCGTCCTACGGCTACGGCATGCGCGCCGCGCGCGAGGGAGTTCCGCCGGGGGTCTGGCGCATCGGCGGGGAGGTTGCATTCCTCGTTGCCGTGGCGGTTGCGTTGGGGGTGGCGAAGCTTTCGTGGTGGGCGATCCTCCTCGCCATGGCTGGTGCGTTCGCGATCGTCTGTCTGATCGAGTGGCTCGCGGGGCGCGAGCAGCTGTCCTTCGTGCGTCCCGCGGCTACGGCTCCCGCCCACCCCGTCGTGGAGGCCCAGCGGGCAGAAGACACGGACGAGCACGACTCGCTCGGCTGGACCGCCTTCGAGGAGGCGCAGGAACCCTCGGACGCGATGACGATCATCGGGGCTCCGTTGCGGGAAGAGGAAGCGGTCGCCGGGGCCGTGCCCGCTCCCGAGCCCGAGCCTGAGTCGGAGGAGCCGGAGTTCCCGCCCGCTGCGGAGGCGGAAGCAGAGAGTGGCCCGTCCGCGTCCCGCGGCTGGTGGCACCGGCGCCAGGATGACAACGAGACCCGCCCCGAGCAGGAGTTGCCGCGGCACGTTCGCGTGCTCACCGCCGGCGAAGAGCTAGAGAGCTCGGCGGACCCCTGGGAGGACGGCTTCAACGGCTCGGCTGCCGACGAGAACGACGAGCGAGCGTTCGTCGAGGACGAGGCGCCGCGCCGCTTCAAACGTCGCTAGAGGACGCCCTTTCGTCCAGCGCCGTTCCTGCCGATAGGACTCCAATGCGGAAACGTCCCATCGGTCAGATCCTGGTCGAGAAGAACGAGATTTCTGAAGCCGAGCTCGCGGCCGCGCTCGCGGAACAGGAGCGGACCGGGCTTCGCCTGGGCCAGATCCTGATCGAGACCGGGCGGATCTCCTGGCTCGCCCTTGCTCGTGCGATCGCCGAGCAGGTGCTCGACATCGAGGACGTACAGCCCGAGCCGACGGCTCCGCCGGCGGCACCCTCACCTCCGGCACCACCGCCTCCGGTCCCTGCTTCGGCAGCGGTACTTACATGGTCAGCGGCCCCGGCCCCAGCACCGGCACCAGCAGCGGCCCCGGCCCCGGTCCCGGCACCAGCGTCCGTCGCGCCGGATCTGATCCATGATCCGGAGATCAAGCTGCACAGCGTCGAGGCGCTCCTGAAGGAACGCCAGCGCGCGTTCATCGAGCTCGTCACGACCACGGAGACGCTTCGCATGAAGGTCGCGAGTCTCGAAGAGATCATCGAAGAGCGCGATCGCGAGCTGACCCGGTTGCGCGTCCTCCGCGCTAGTTAGCACCTAGTGCCCATGCGGGCAGGGGCACTAGGGCTGCGGTGCAACAGCTTCGGACGTCCCGAGTACCTTTTCGTCCCGGCCGATTGCCTTCACCGAATAGAAGGCCGCCGATTTCGTAAGGCGAACGGGAGTCTCGAACCCGTTCTTCGCGACGGTCTGCACCGGCTTCAACTGACCGGCCGCCGGGCCGGCGAGCACCTGCCAGCGCACGACGTCGGTGGCGCCGTTCCAACTGACGTAAGCGGTGTCGCCCGCGACCACGAGCACGGGCCGATCCGTCGGTCGACCCTGCCAGGCGAATCGGTAGGCGCGATAGGTGTCGGCGTCCTTGCCCGGAGGCTTGCCCTGGCCGAAGTACACATCGAAGAGCAGGGCGCCGCCCGGCGCAAACTCGCTCACGTAGGGCTGCGCGCCCCAGCCGACCACGATGTTCCCGTTCGGCAGGAGTTGCGCGTTGCCCTCGAAGGGCGCTAGTAACCGCTTCGGGTGGTGATAGCTCCGCACGAGTGTCGCCTTCCTCGCGTCGGCGTCCACTCGCAGGACCAGAACGCGCGAGAACTTCTCGACGGGCGGAGCTGCTCCGTTGTCGAAGATCGTGATCGTCCCGTCCGCATGGCGGCGCGCGTCGTGCTGCCAGGCGAATTTCGTTCCGGCGCCCATCCTGAAGTCGCTCTTCTTGCCGCCGAGCCGCCAGAGCACCTTCTTCGTCTTGTAATCGATCTCGTAGACCGTGTGCGTGTTGCGTGCGGACACGAGCAGCTTGCCGTTCGGCTCGACGTCGATCGAGTTGACGTGGAAGTAGTCGAAGGGCGGGGCCTTCGCGCCGGCCTTCGCCTTCGGCGGCGGCGCATACGACTCGGTGACCGCAACCTGGGGATAGCTGTGCCACTCGAAGAGGACGCGGCGCGTCCGGATGTCGACCTCCTGCACGATCCCGTCCCAGATGCTGCCCTCCTTCGGGCCGCCGACGGAAGAGAGATCGACGGGCAGCCGGTGGTACACAGTGAAGAGGGCGGTGTCGTTCTTCGTGATGAGGAACTCGTGCACGTCGCCGACGAGCCCGTTTCCGGGGCGCACCTCTGCGACGGGGCGGTACGACGTGTCGTAGATGACGTACCAGCCGTCACCGACCCCCACGGTCGAGACGTGCCCGCGCCACCAGGTGAGCACCGGCTTGCCGTGGTACTGCTGGACACGGAAATCCGTGACGCCCCGCGTTTTCAGCGGCTTGAACCACACCACTTCGCCACGGTTGTCCATGATCATCGGGCCGGCCTGGGTGACGGCCATCTTCGGCGCGAGGAAGACGTAGCCGGGCGCGGTGTTGTGCGCCGCGGTCCGGATCTGCATTAGCGGCGGCTTGAGGTCGGGACGCGAGTGGTAGGTGCGCGCAGGCGGCGGCGCCGCCTGCGTCGTCGTGCCCGCCTGCACGGTGCTCTTCTTCTTGGAGTTATCGCAGCCTGCGAGCGGCACCATCAGCAGAGCGAATGCAAAGACGGCTCGCTTCACGCGCGAGAGCATAGATAGGTCGGCGTGCGCAGAGCGCCCAGGTTTCACGCCGGCTCGCGCGCGGGTGGAGCGGCCGCCGTGCGAGCGATCAGCAGCACCGGCGTGGCTACGATGACCGCCGCGCCGATCGCGAGCGCGCCCACGCCGATCGCGTCGAGCGCATATCCCCCGAGCAGGGCGAGGCTTGCGCCGAAGAGCGCGCCGAGCAGGTCGTTGAAGCCGAGCAGCTTGCCGCGCTCGGCCGGGCTCGTGCGATCTGCGAGCTGAGCGGTCGCGGCGACGAAGGAGAAGTTCCACCCGAGGCCGAGCCCGAGCAAGAGCACGGCCGTCGCCCAGACGCTCGAGACCCAGAGCATTCCGATCGTCGATATCGCCATCACAACGAGCCCGATCTGAAGCGCGGGTGCACGCCCGACGCGGTCGATCAACGCCCCGATCACGAGGACGAGCGCGTACATCCCGAAGACATGTGCGCCGATGATCGGGAACACGGAGTCCTGGCTGTGGTGGTGATGCTCCACGACGACGTAGCCGGACAGGTTCATCACGGAGACCATCACTCCGAAACTTGCGAGCGCGGCGAGCATGGCGGGTCGCACGCCGGGCCGGCGCACGAGCTCGGCGAGTGGAGCGGCGGCCTCCGTCGCCACGTCGTCCCGGCTGCCGATCAGCTCGGCGATTCGCTTCGGATCAGGCCGGACGAACTGGACGAGCCCGAGTGCGACCAGTGCAAGCCCTCCTGCCGCGAGCCAGGGAACGGTGAGCGCCTCGGCCTTTACCTCCTTGCCCGCGAAGAGCGGGCCGAAGACGGTCGGCCCGAGGATCGCGCCGAAGACCGACCCGAACAGCACGTACGAGATCCCGCGCGCACGCCGCTCGGGCGGATACATGTCGCCCGCTGCCGTGCGGATGAGGAGCGCGATGCCGCTCGACGCGCCGACGAGCGCGAAGCCGGCGATCACCGCGACCGTCGAATCGGTGCGCGTCGCGAGAGCCGTGAGCGCGCACCCGCACGCACCGAGGGCAAAGCCGGCCGTCATCACGGGCGTGCGGCCGACGCGGTCCATCAGGCGGCCGGCCGGCACTGCCGTCAGCCCCGAGGAGGTGAGGAAGATCGCCGGGCCCAGGCCGAGCAGCCCTCTCACTCCGGTGACGAGGACGAACGTCAGCGACGAGACCGCAGCGGTCAACTGGAGGACGGCGGAGTTCACCGCCATCGTGGCCGAGAGAATCACCGTATTACGCCGAATCGGCAGGCCACGCGGGGATCCGCTCGCCACGGGTTCATTCAATCAGGCACGCGCCCCGCGCAGATTGCTTCAATGACGCTCGTGCTGTACCCGCGCCCGAGCGTCGTCGTCGGAGGGCTGGCGGTAGCGCTCTGCGCCGCGGTCGCCGCCTCGTCACCCGCAGCGACCGCGACCTGCAACGGATTCGGTCTCACCCCGGGGCAGATCGGCGGGACGCACTTCAAGTCGTCGCCTGTGCGTCACTCGGTCCTGGAGACCGGAATCCGCGGAACGCGCCTCACCCTCAGCGGGTACGTGTTGACGAGCCGGTGCAGGGCGGTCCGTGGCGCGCGAGTCGATTTCTGGCAAGCGGACGAGAGTGGTGCGTACGACGACCAGGGTTTCCGGCTGCGGAGCCACCAGTTCACAAACGCTCGCGGCCGTTACTGGCTTCAGACGATCCTTCCGGGTCCGTACGCAAACCGCACGCGTCATCTCCACGTGACGGTGCGTGCGCGAGGGGAGCGCACGGTCACGACGATGCTCTACTTCCCCGGCGTCGCATTGAACGCGCACGACCCGTTCTTCGACCGGCGCCTCGTCGTGCGGCTTCGAATCGTGAGGCATCGCTTCCTGGCCCGATTCGACTTCGTCTTAGGCGGCGGATGAAGGGCGCGGGTGCGCTGGCGGGCGTGGTTGCGGCGATCGTGCCGGTGCGGCAGCCGGCCGCCGCGTCGGGCCATCACCTCGCCGTGCCGAAGAGTGGAGGCTCGGCCGGCCGGGATCGACTCACGATCGCGGCCGCGGCGACGGCCGGAATTGCGCTGATCGCGGCCTTCGTGCTCTATCGCGGCCGGGAACGGCCCGCCGCCACCTAGACCGCCTCCGGCTTCGCCCGTACCCTTTGCCGGTGGCCATCTGTCCGAGCTGCAGCCAGGAGAACCCGCCGATCGCGAAGTTCTGCCTGGCCTGCGCGGAGCCACTCCCGGCTCAGGCTCACGGCCTGCCGGAGGAGAGGAAGGTCGTCACTGTCCTCTTCGCGGATCTGGTCGGTTTCACGGCGCGTGCAGAGCGCCTCGACCCGGAGGACGTCCGGGCGATCCTGACGCCGTACTTCGCGCGCGTTCGCTCCGAGATCCAGGCGTTCGGCGGCACCGTCGAAAAGTTCATCGGCGACGCCGTGATGGCGGTTTTCGGAGCGCCGGTGGCCCACGGCGACGATCCGGAACGCGCGGTCAGAGCCGCCCTCGCGATGTGCGCCGCCGTCGACGACCTGAATCGGAACGATCCTGAGCTCGAGCTGAAGGTCCGCATCGCGGTCAATACCGGTGAGGCCCTCGTGTCGCTCGCTGCGAGCGTTGCGCAGGGGGAAGGGGTCGTCGCAGGCGACGTCGTCAACACTGCTTCGCGCCTGCAGGAGGCCGCTCCGGTCAACGGGATCCTCGTCGGCGAAGAGTCGTACCGAGCGACGCGTGCGGTCATTCGCTACGAAGAGGCGGAGCCAGTTATCGCCAAAGGCAAGCAAGAGCCGGTGCGTGTGTGGCGGGCGCTGGCCGCTTCCGCTGGTCCGGGAGAGCGCGCCGCGGGTCGCGTCCCGATGTTGGGGCGAGTGTCGGAGCTGGCCGTCCTGCAGAGAATCGGGGAGCGCGTCGTCGACGAGCAGCGGCCCCAACTCGTCACGCTCTTCGGCCCCGCGGGCATCGGCAAGACGCGGCTGGCAAGCGAGTTCGCGCAGCTGGCAGGCGCCGGGGGTGCGCGCGTAATCAAAGGGAGATCTCTTCCCTACGGCGAGGTGCTCCCATACGGCGCCTTCGCCGCTCAGGTGAAGCAGGTGGCGGGGATCTTCGACACAGACGAAGTGGCGGCTGCTTGCGAGAAGCTCGACCGCGCGGTTGCAGAACTGCTCGATGACGAGGCCAATGAGGTCAGCTCGCACATCGCAATGCTGATCGGCGTTGGGAGGGAAGGCGGCGTCGGCAACCGCCAGACGCTCTTCTTCTCGGCTCGGCGCCTGGTCGAGGCCCTGGCGAAGGACCGACCGACCGTGCTCGTCTTCGAGGACATTCACTGGGCAGACGCCGGAATGCTGGACCTGCTCGAGGTGCTGGCCTCGCGCGTCCACGACGTTCCGCTCCTCTTGCTCGCCCTGGCCCGTCCGGACCTGCTCGAGCGCCGGCCGGCCTGGGGAGGAGGGCTGCCCGGGTATACCGCTCTGCCTGTCGAGCCGCTGAGCGAAGACGACGCGAAGGAGCTGGCGGCCCAGGTTTTGCTGCACATGCAAAAACCCAGCGACGAATCCGGCGAGATCGGCCTCGTGGGTGAGGGAAATCCCCTCTTCATCGAGGA
>JBGPYI010000130.1:0-6641 GCA_041493175.1 Gaiellaceae bacterium
CGGCGGCAAGAGGTACGTGACGAGGCTCGTGCGTGAGGATCCATAGAGGCGAAGGAGGCGGAAGAGGAGGAGTTGCGCGATCCCGGTTCCTGCGATTCCGAGCGCGGCGGCGGAGGCGACGGGCTTCCAGCCCGGTGCGTGCGAGGGCAGTTGCAGGAGGGCAAAGGGCAGCGTGATCAACGCCGCGGCGACGACCGTCGCCGCTGCCAGCACCGGCCCCGTGCGGCGCGCCGTCTGCTTTTGACCGTAGATCCCTCCCACCGCGTAGGCGAAGGACGCGAGCACGACCGCGAGCGTGCCCGCTACGGCCCACCAGCCTCCGCTCGGGTGCACGCCGGCGAGGACGCCGATGCCCACGATCCCGATCAGCAGCCCCGCGAGCCGTCGCCGGCCGACCCGCTCCTCGGGTGCGAAACGCATCACGAGCAGGAAGTTGAAGAGCGGCACGGATGCGTTCGCGATCGCCGCGACGCCCGAATCGACGTGCTTCTCGCCCCACGCGATCAGCACGAACGGCACAGCGGCGTTGACGGCGCCGAGGACGAGCCCGGGCACGGCCGCGTTCCGCAGGTCGCGGAACGACTCGCGCACGCCGCTGCGGACGAGGAGGAAGCCGAGCAGGACGGGCACCGCGAACAGCAGCCGCAGCTCGACGAACGCGGTCGGCTCGAAGTCGCGGACGCCGACCTTGATGAAGAGGTACGAGGCGCCCCAGACCCCGGAGAGCAGCAGGAGCAGGGTCACGTACCCGCGCATCGGATTCAGGCTATCCATGCACATCCAAACGTCCGCGGGGCTCGTCGTCCTCCCCCGCTAGACTCGGATTCTTGACGCAGGTCGCGCCGGAACAGCCGCTCCACCGTGCGCTGGGGTTGACCGACGAGGAGCTCGACCGCATGCGCGAGCTGCTCGGCCGCGACCCGAACGACTTCGAGCTCGCGGTTTTTTCCCTGCTCTGGTCGGAACACTGCGGCTATAAGCACTCGGCTCTCCTGTTGAAACGGCTCCCTTCCCAGGGGAATCGCGTTTTGCAGGGTCCCGGTGAGAACGCCGGCGTGATCGACCTCGGCGACGGCGAGGCAGTGGCGTTCAAGGTCGAGTCGCACAACCATCCCTCGGCGGTCGAGCCCTTCCAGGGAGCCGCGACCGGCGTCGGCGGGATCCTGCGCGACATCGTGGCGATGGGCGCGCGGCCGATCGCGATTCTGGACGGTCTTCGCTTCGCAGAGCCGGATCATCACTTCAGCCGCGCGGTCGCCGGCATCGGCCACTACGGCAACAGCGTTGGGGTCGCGACCGTCGGCGGGGAGGCCGTCTTCGACGAGGCGTACGCCGACAACTGCCTGGTCAACGCGATGTGCGTCGGCCTGCTGCCTGCGGGCAGGGTCACGCGCGCCCGCGCGACGGCGATCGGCGCGCACGTCGTCCTCTACGGCGCCACGACCGGCCGCGACGGCATCGGCGGCGCGTCGGTGCTTGCAAGCGCGGACCTCGGTGAGGACGATCCGGACAAGCGTCCGTCCGTCCAGATCGGCGATCCGTTCACGGGCAAGAAGCTGATCGAGGCGTCGCTCGAGCTCGTCGAAGGAGGGCTCGTCGAGTCGCTGCAGGACTGCGGCGCCGCCGGCCTTGCATCGTCGCTCGCGGAGATGGCGAGCGACGGCGCAGGCATCGACGTCCACCTCGACCGCGTACCGGTGCGAGAGACCGGAATGGAGCCGTGGGAGATCATGATCTCGGAGTCGCAAGAGCGCATGGTGGCGGTCGTCCGGCCGCAGATGCTCGCAGCGGTGCAGCGCGTGTGCGCGAAGTGGGAGCTCGCCTGCACGCCGATCGGGGACGTCAGCGACACGGGCGAATTGCGCGCCTTCTACGAGGACGAGCTCGTCGGCGCGATTCCGGCGGCGTTTCTGACAGACGCATGCCCGCGCCACGAGGTTGCGCGCGAGCCGCATTCCCTCGAGTACGTCGAGCCTTCCCCGGAGAACCGCCGCTCGAAGGCCTGGATCTACGAGCAGTACGACCAGCTGGTCGGCTCCCGCACGGTGCGGCGTCCCGGCCTCGATGCCGCGGTGCTGCGGCTGCGCCCCTCGCTGCGCGGGCTCGCGGTATCCCTGCAGGGACCGCCGCCGGGCGAGCGCGATCCGTTCCGCGCCGGCGTGCTCGCGGTGCTCGGAGCCGCCCGGAATGTCGCATGCGCCGGAGGCGAGCCGCTCGCGCTCACCGACTGCCTCAACTTCGGCAATCCGGAGAAGCCGGCGATCGGCTGGGAGCTCGAGCAGGCGATCGAAGGCATCGCACGGGCGGCCGACGCTCTAGGCGTTCCGGTCGTCTCGGGCAACGTGTCGCTCTACAACGACACCGACGGGCGGTCGATCCCGCCCACGCCGGTGGTGGGCTGCGTCGGGCTCGTGCCTGACGTTCGCTTCGTTCCCGGGGCCTGGCGAAGCGGCGACGTCGTCCTCGTCGCGACCGCACCCGGAGAGCTCGACCTCGCCGCCGAGGCGGCACTCGTCCGCTTCGTCTGGAAGGCTGCTCCAGTGCTGACGCTCGCGCACGATGTGTCCGACGGCGGCCTTGCGGAGGCGCTGCGCGAAGCCGAGGAGTATTCGGGGCTCGGCACGGACGTGGAACTGCCCGCGCCGGCAGCCGGCGGCCAGATCGTGCTCGCCTGCGCGCCGGACGACGTAGAGCGGCTCGGAGCCAAGGGTCTGCAGCGCATCGGCGTGGTTAGGTGACCCGCTGATGTGCGGGCTGTTCGGGGTCCGGTCGCCCGAACGCGACGTTGCACGCCTGACCTACTTCGGCCTGTTCGCGCTCCAGCATCGCGGCCAGGAGTCGGCCGGCATTGCGGTTTCCGACGAGGGGCGGCTCACGGCACTGCGCGACATGGGGCTCGTGACTCAGGTCTTCGACGAACAGAAGCTGCGCGGACTGCGCGGTGATCTTGCGATCGGTCACACCCGTTACTCGACCACGGGATCGTCGCAGTGGTGGAACGCGCAGCCGCTCGTGCAGCACGGCAGCGCGCGCACGATCGCCCTCGGTCACAACGGCAACGTCACGAACGCGGCGGAGCTTCGCGAGGAGCTGGCCGAGCGGGGTCATCGCCCCGCCACCACCGCCGACACCGAGGTGATCGCCGCGCTGATCGCCAACGATCCCGCCCCTCTCGCCGATGCCGTTGCGAACGCCATGCGCAAGCTGGACGGCGCATTTTCCGTCGTCGCGCTCTCCGAGGGAAAGCTGATCGCCTTCCGCGACCCGCGCGGGATGCGGCCGCTCTGCCTCGGGCGGCTCGACCGCGACTGGGTGGTCGCCTCCGAGACCTGCGCGCTCGACCTCGTCGGCGCCGAGCTGGAGCGGGAAGTGCACCCGGGCGAGCTGATGGTGATCGACGAGCGGGTCGAGGCGCACCAGGTCGTGCCGCAGGACAAGGGCGGCGCGCTCTGCATCTTCGAGCTCTTCTATCTCGCGCGGCCCGACTCGCGGCTTCAGGGCGTCGAGGTGCACGGTGCTCGCGTACGCATGGGCCAGCGCCTCGCCGAGGAGTCACCCGTGGATGCTGACCTCGTCCTTCCCATCCCTGACTCGGGAACCCCCGCGGCGATCGGGTTCTCCCGCGCACTGAACATCCCGTTCAGCGAAGGGCTGATCAAGAACCGCTACGTGGGACGCACGTTCATCCAGCCCGATCAGGGCCTGCGCGAGCAGGGCATCAAGCTGAAGTTCAACCCACTCGCCGAAGTGTCGGGCAAGCGCCTCGTCGTCGTGGACGACTCGATCGTCCGCGGTAACACGACGCGGCAGATCGTCCAGATGCTCTTCGACGCGGGAGCAGCCGAGGTGCACGTCCGCATCTCGTCGCCGCCTGTGGTCTCGCAGTGCTACTACGGGATCGACCTGGCCGACCGGGACGAGCTGATCGCCGCAGGGAAGACGGTCGAGGAGGTCCGCGAGCACATCGGCGCGACGTCGTTGGCCTACATCTCGCTCGAAGGGTTGCAGGCGTCGACGCGACGCCCGGAGTCGCAGTTCTGCCGCGCCTGCCTCACGCGGGACTACCCGACGGCAATCCCGCGCGAGGCGGCGAAGCTGCAGTTCGAGCCTGTCTAACGCTCGAGCACGCGGCTCGCCTTCGCGATACCCCGCGAGATCAAGTAGGCGAACGTGAAGAACGTGAACGCCGTCACGAACTCTGGCGCATTGACCCGGTCATCGGCGAGCGTGACGATCCCGATGAAGACGGTCGCCAGGATGTACACGACAAGCTCGGCATTGCCGGGCGTCGGCATCAAGGCCGCGAGGTTGAAGTTCACGTTGGGCCCCGAGCTCCCATAGCCCCCTCCCGGCTGCTGGGGTGTCGTGGGCTGCTCCGGCGGAGTCGTCGACATGTAGCTCCTTTCCTCAGGCCGCAACGAGGCCTGGAACGTGGACGATCTCGAGCTTCAGACCGTCGGGATCGTAAAAGAATGTCGCGTAGTACCCGGGCAGGTACGTGTACTCCTGCGGCTCGCTCTCGACTTGGACTTCCTGGGTTCGCACCCAGGCGGCCCGCTCATCGACCTGGGCGCGCGATGCGGCCTCGAACGCAAGGTGGTGCAGCCCGACGCGGTAGCGGTCGTAAGGGCCGGAATCCGTCGTCGCTTCACGCAGGCCGATCGACGTGCCGGGGCCGGACAGGTACCAGATCGTCTCGCCCCGTTCGCCCTCGACCTCTCTGACGCTGTGGTAGCCGAGCGGCCCGAGCAACTCCGTGTAGAAGGGCAGGCTGCGCCCGATCGCCGAAACGACAAGGTCGACGTGATGGAGGCCGGTGGAGCGCACGGGCGGCGCTTTCTCGTTTCACCGTCGCGGGCCCAGTTCCTTGGCGCGTCCGTAGCGCACCGCGCGGCGCACCGTCCTCGGGTCGAGGCCGCGCTCGAGCAGCCGCTGCCTGAGCTCGCCCTCCCCCGCCATCCGCAGAAAGAGCCAGGCAAGTGCCACGAGCGTGACGATCGAGCCTTCGATCATCATCACGGCGCCGGCAATCCCCTGATCCTCGAGGGGCGAGAGCCCCCAGAGCCTCTGGCGGTGCTCGTACACGGCGTAGAACGTCGCCCCTGCCCAGAAGAAGATGTTCCCGAGCACCGTCTCGACCGCGCGCACGACGGCGATGTAGCCGAGCTTCGCGCCCGTGCCGAACCATTCCGGCGCAGGAAGCGTCTCCAGCACGGGCAGCCACATGATCGCGCCGCCCGTGAAGAAGCAGAGATGCTCGAGCGCGTGCACGGAGTCGTGGCGCACGGCGGCGTCGTAGAGGTACGGCCAATGCCACGCATAGAGGTCTAGCGCCCACAGCGGCAAGGCGACCAGAGGGTGGGCAAGGAAGCGCAGGCGATGCAGGAAGGCAAGTGCAGGCCGCAGGATCGGACCGGTGAGCCCCGCGAGGAGCGCGAGCGGCGCGAGATCTCCGAGCAGGACGTGCTGGAGCATGTGGAAACTGAAGAGTTGCTCGCCCAGCACGTGCAACGGGCTCACGAGCGCGACGAAGAGGATCGCGATCCCGGTCGCGAAGAGTGCGATCCTTCGGCCGGGAACTGCGGTCCCCCGGGCGCGTAGCGTCCGCACACGGCGCGCGTACAGGACCGCCAGCAGGACGGTCGGCACGACCTGAAGCGGGTCGAAAGTCCAGCTGGTGTCGACGGGCAGATGGGCCAGCACGGCTCTAGTCTGCCTTCGTGCAGCTCTTCCATTACCACCTGGTGACGAGCAAGGTGCGCGAGGTCGAGGCGCGCTACGTCGGCAAGCTCGGGTTCGGCCTGGTCGCCAGGCACGGCCGGATCGAGGAAGACGCGACCTCTTTCGAGTCCGGCCACGGCTGGGAAGAGCTCGACCGGATTGGCTTCAAGCTGCGCCTGTCGGAGCTGGAGCGGGGCGCCGTGAACGTCGTCGTGCAGCCAGGCCAGTGGGAGCTGCCGAGAATCGATCACCTCGGGTTCGCGCTCGACGAAGATGATTTCATCGCCACGCTCGCGCGCGCCGAAGTGCGCGAGCTGCGCGTGCAGGAGCACGGCGGCAGGCGGACCTTCGTGACGACCAACGCGGGCTACCGCCTCGAGCTGCATCCGCCGCGCGAATGGCTCGACGACTTCCTCGCCGGTAGTTCCGAGCTCTCACTCGCGGAGCTGCAATTGCGCGCGGACGACCCCGAGTTGAAGGCGGCGGCGCTCGGGGAGCTGCTCGAGGTCCCGTACACAGAGGACACGGTGACGATCGGGGAGACAGTCGTACGCTTTCTCCCCGACGGACCGCAAGGCCGCCCGCAGCTGCACGCAGAGCTGTTCGTCTAAGCCGTAGCTGCACGCGACACCGTCCAAAAGAGCGAATTGACGGGGCGTCGCGTTCGCCGGATGCTTGCGCGAGTTTGGAAACCTCGACAAGGACGGTGCAAATGCGACTGAGATTCCGAAGACGGTGGGCGGTCGCGGTGGCGATGGTCGTGTTGCTCGCGCTGACGTTCGCATCCACTGCAGGCGCCGAGTACTACATCTACTGGTGGCAGCAGAACATGGCCCCGAACGCTCAGGGCTACGACCGCTTGACGGCTCGCAACCACATCTACAACGAGCTCTACTTCGGGCCGAACGCAGGCTGGAGGA
>JBGPYI010000044.1:0-11102 GCA_041493175.1 Gaiellaceae bacterium
CGTGTGCGCGACCTGTTCCAGAACGCCCGCAATCAGGCGCCGTGCATCATCTTCGTCGACGAGATCGACTCGATCGGCCGCAAGCGCGGCGCCGGCCTGGGCGGCGGGCACGACGAGCGCGAGCAGACGCTGAACCAGCTGCTCGTGGAGATGGACGGGTTCGAGCTGAAGGACAACATCATCCTGATCGCCGCCACGAACCGGCCGGACATCCTCGACCCGGCACTGCTGCGTCCCGGCCGCTTCGACCGGCAGATCGTCGTCGACCGGCCCGACCGCAACGGACGGCGCAACATCCTGGAAGTGCACACGAAGGGCAAGCCGCTCGCGTCGGAGATCGATCTCGACACGCTGGCCGCCGGGACGCCCGGGTTCACCGGTGCGGACCTGGCGAACCTCGTCAACGAGGCTGCGCTCCTCGCGGCGCGCCGCGGCAAGAAGGTGATCGAGCAGGAAGAGCTCGAGGAAGGGATCATGCGCGTGATCGCCGGCCCGGAGAAGAAGACGCGTCTCTTCTCCGAGGAGGAGCGGAAGATCACCGCCTACCACGAGCTCGGCCACGCGATCGTCGGGCACTACCTCGACCAGGAGTCCGAGGTGCACAAGATCTCGATCATCGGCCGCGGCCAGGCGCTCGGGTACACGATCTCGCTGCCACGCGAGGATCGGTATCTGACGACGAAGCAGACCCTCATGAACCAGCTGGCGATGACACTCGGCGGCCGCGCTGCGGAGGAGATCGTCTTCAATGAAGTCACGACCGGAGCAGCGAACGATCTCGAGAAGGTCACGCACACCGCGAAGCAGATGATCATGCGCTTCGGGATGAGCGAGAAGCTCGGCCCGCGCGTGCTAGGTCGCAACCACGACATGCCGTTCCTCGGTCGCGAGATGGGCAACGAGCCCGACTACTCCGAGGAGATCGCGCGCGAGATCGACGACGAGATCCGCCGCGTGATCGAGGAGGCGCACGAGACGGCGACGCAGGTGCTCAAGGAGCACAGCGACGAGCTGCACAAGCTCTCGCTGATCCTCATCGAGCGCGAGACGATCGACAAGGATCAGTTCGAGCGTCTGCTCGCCGGCGAGGCGGCGGAATCGATCTTCGCTGAGGCAGCGCCCAAAGTGGAGCCGGAGCCCGAGCCCGAGGGCGAGAAGAAGCGCAAGCCCGAGCCGAAGACTCGGCCGTTCCCGATTCCCGGGGCGACCATGCAGCCCCCGCCGCCCGAAGGCGCCAAGGGCTAACTCGAATACGGCCCGGCTGCTTCGGCTGTCGGTTCAGCGAAGCAGGCGGATCAGGACGTGCTTGCCGGGGCTCAAGCAGGGGTCGTTCATCATGCCGTGGTCGTGGCGGACGGTGATTGTCCGGCCGGACGCAAGCCGGAGGATGTTCCGGCAGTGCGAGATGCCGTAGCGGTCGGCGGCGCAGTCGGTGTCGGTGCGGACGGTGGCCGTCGTCCGGTCGCTCGGCATTCGACCGCTGAGCAGATAGACCAGCTCGAGCCCTCGTGACCCGTTGACGCAAGAGCGCGGGTATCGGACGCAATCGCGGGTGCGCACGAATGGCGTCTGCGGCAGTGAGGGGACGTCCTTGGCGATGTAGACCGTGCGCGGTGGCGCAGCGGCCTGGGTGAGGGCGGGCGCAGACGCGCATGCGGACGCGGCGAGGCTGAGAACCGTCGCGGCCAGTCCGGCGAGCAGGTGACCCGGGCGCATCCAGCCGAAGTCTCGTCAGGCGCGAGCTGGTCCGAATCAGTCCGAACTACGCCTTCGAATCGGGGTTTTCCCGCAGATGCCTCACGACGCACGGATGGATGAACAGCTGGGACTGGTCTGGATGTCCTAGCTTCGCGTCGGGATTGCGCCGGATTGCGCGCTTACGCCGGCGCGGCTAGGCCGGCTTGCCACGACGCCCACAGGCGGGCATAGCGGTCGCCTTGCTCGACCAGCTCGTCGTGGGACGCGATTTCCACCAGGCGGCCGTTCTCCATCACTGCCACCCGGTCGGCCCGCTCCGCTGTCGACAGGCGATGCGCGATCGTGACCACCGTCCGGCCTTCCGCGACTGCCGCCAGCGCTCGCTCCACGGCTGCTTCCGTCGCCGGGTCCAGGCTCGACGTTGCCTCGTCCAGCACGATCACTGCGGGATCCGCCAGCGCGACCCGCGCGATGCCGACGAGCTGACGCTCTCCGGCGGAGAGCCGCACGCCCCGCGTCTGCACGTCCGTCTCGAGACCGTCCGGCAACGACTCGAACCGGTCGAGCTCGCCGATCCGCCGCAGCGCGCTCCGCACCTCCTCGTCCGTCGCATCCGGATGAGCCAGACGCACGTTGTCCGCAATCGTCCCGCTGAACAGATGTCCCTCCTGCGGCAGCAGGACGATCCGCCGGTGCAGCGACTCGAACGTCGCATCGCGCAGGTCGACGCCGCCCAGCTCGATGCGTCCCTCCTGCGGGTCGTACTGACGGGTCAGCAGCTTCGCGACCGTCGACTTGCCGGCCCCGGTCGCGCCCACGAGCGCGACGTGCTCGCCGGGTCGTAGCTCCAGCGTGAGTCCCCAGACGACGGGGCGCCCGTCCGAGTAGCCGAACGTGACGTCGCGCAATGCGAGCACGCCCTCGCGCGGAAGCTCGACCGCACCGGGCCGCTCGGCGATCGGCGTCGGCACCTCGAGCAGCCCGACGATCTTGGCGAGCGCCGCCAGTCCTTGCCGAAATTCCCCGAGCCACTCCGTGAACCGCCCGATCGGATCGAAGAGCTGGATCAAATAGAGCACGAACGCGGTGAGCGTCCCGATCGAGATCTCGCCCCGCCGGTACATCGACGCGGCCGCCAACAGCACGACGATCAACGCAGCCGCCTGCGCCAGGGGGAGGAAGGCGAACAGCCTGATGTTCACGAACGACGCGCGTCGCCACGCGCGCACCTGCGCCTGGCTCCGCGGCCGGTAGCGGTCGAGCGTCTTCGCCTCGCGCCTGAACGCCTGCACGACCCGCACGCCCGCGAGCCCTTCCTGCAACAAGGTGAGCGTCTCCGCCACCCGATCGCGGATCGCGTGATACGCGCGCCCTGCACCGCGATGGAAGCTCCAGCTGGAGGCGATCAGGATCGGCAGCGCCACCAATGAGATCAGCGCCAGCTTCGGCGACAAAAGCGCCAGCGCCACGACCGTCAGGACGATCTGCAGGCCGCTGCCGGCGATCTCGACGAGCGCCTCCCGCACGAGCTCGTTCAAAGACTGGACGTCGGAGGTGAGCCGCGAGACGAGCACGCCCGCCCGCTCGCGCTCGAAGAAGCCCAGCGGCAGCGCCTGCAGCTTGTCGAAGGCGGCGACGCGCAGGCTGTCGAGGAACCGCTCGCCTGCCCGCGCCGCGAACAGGATCTGCGTGCGCACCACGAACGGCTTCAGCACCGCCAGCCCGACGAAGATCAGCGCCGCGACGTCGAGCGGATGAGTGTCGTGCTTCCTGATCCCTGCGTCGACTGCGTACCGCACCAAAGCCGGGCCCGCGAGCGTGATCAGGGTCGAGAGCACCACGGCCGCGCCCGCACCGAGATAGAGCCTCCGCACCGGCCGCAGGAGCCCGCGTGTGTGCCGCCAGACGGCCCTCGTCGATGCGCGTTCCATCACGCTGCATCCTCCAAAGCGAGCAGCTCGCGATAACGCGTCGAGCGCCGCAACAGCTCCGCGTGCGTTCCCTGCTCCACGATCCGCCCGCCTTCCAGCACCGCGACCCGGTCCGCCAGCGCGATCGTCGCCGGACGATGCGCGATCACCAACGTCGTCCGCCCCGACATCACCGTCGTCAGCGCGGCACGGATCTCGTGCTCCTTCGTCGCGTCGACCGCCGACGTCGCGTCGTCCAGCACGAGCACCGCGGGATCGGCCAGGATCGCCCGCGCGATCGCGACCCGCTGGCGCTGGCCGCCGGACAGGGAGAACCCGCGCTCACCGAGCAGCGTGTTGTAGCCGTCCGGCAGGTCGGCGATGAACTCCGCCGCCCCGGCCAGCTCCGCCGCGCGCTCGACATCTTCGTCCCGCGCATCCGGACGCGCGAAGCGGATGTTCTCGCGCACGGTGTCCGTGAAGAGAAAGGTCTCCTCGAAGACGAGCGCGACCGCACCCCCGGACGTCCGCGATCCGCAGCCGGCGAACGTCGTGACCGTCGAGAGAAACGCTGCCGGCGTCCGGGTCGTATAGCCGGGCCAGCAGCCCCGCGACCGTGCTCTTCCCGGAGCCGGTCGCCCCGACGAGCGCCACCGACTCACCTGGCGCGAGGTGAAGGTCGAGCCCGTCCAAGACGGGACGGCTGCCCTCATGGCCGAACTGCACACCCTCGAGGCGCACGTCACCCCGCACGGGACGCTCCAACACTTCCGGATGGCGTGGGTCGCGCAGCTGCGGCTCGGCGTCCAGCACCTCGCTGATCCGCGCGCTCGCACCGACCGCCTTCTGCAGCGTCGTGACGCGCTGGCCGAGCACGCGCAAGGGCCAGACGAGCATCGCGACGTACGCGTTGAACGCGACGAACGAACCGAGGCTCAGGTCGCCGGAGATCACACGCCGGCCGCCGAGCCAGAGCACGGCGAGCAACCCGAGCAGCGGGAGGAACTCCAGTGTCGGCATGAAGGCCGCGTCGAGGCGCGCGATGTCGAGCGCGCGGTCGACGATCGAACGGCTGCGCCGCCGGAATT
This sequence comes from Gaiellaceae bacterium, assembly GCA_041493175.1. Classification (GTDB taxonomy): domain Bacteria; phylum Actinomycetota; class Thermoleophilia; order Gaiellales; family Gaiellaceae; genus 3-1-20CM-4-69-9. Next base: position 4,697 of record JBGPYI010000044.1, read on the forward strand.
CAGCGGCCAACGGGCCGCCGGCCCCGAGGCCCTTCACAACGCGGATGCCGCTGATCGTCTCCTCGACGAGCGTGGCGGCCGCGCCCCAGCGCTCCTGGAGGCGCTCGGTGCGCGAGTGGTACCGCCGCGAATACGCCCAGCCTGCGAGCGAGATCAGCGGCAGCGGGATCAGCACGATCAGCGCCAGCTCGGTGTCGAGGAAGAGCAGCACGATCGCGACCGCGAACACCGTCAGGACGTAGCCGATCGTGTGCCCGATCGAGTCCATCATGCGCGCGACGTGCTCCGAGTCGGACGATGCACGCGACATCAGCTCGCCCGGCCCGACGCGATCGTGGTAGCTCGCGTCCAGGCGCAGGGCGTGGGCGAAGATCGCGTCGCGAACGCGCGCATCCGACCGCGCCCGGTTCTGGATGGCGTAGAAATGGCGCACGGCTCCGGCCGTCATCTCCAGCATCCCGACACCCAGCAGTGCGCCGAGCCAGATCAGCAGGGTGTGGCGGTCCTTGGTGAGGACGCCGTGGTCGATCGCGTACTTGACCATCAGCGGCGCCGAGACCGCGCCGGCCTGCCAGAGCAGGCCGGACAGAGCGGCGCCGGCGACCCCGCTTGCCTGCGAACGAATCACGGCGCGCACGAACCTCCACGCCGCGCGCTGACGCACGTCGAGTTCCCCCATCGGTCAAAGTATCCACTGATGTCAAACGAGCGCCCTCCGATCGAGGAACGATTCGCGCGCCCGTCCGTGATGGGAGTCGTCAACGTCACGCCCGACTCCTTCTCCGACGGCGGTGTCCACCTCCAGCCCGGGGCCGCTGCGGCGGCCGGCTGGCGGATGCTCGACGAGGGCGCCGCGATCGTGGACGTGGGCGGCGAGTCGACGCGGCCGGGCTCCGACGGAGTCTCCACGGAGGAGGAGCTCCGCCGGGTTGTTCCCGTGCTCGAATCCCTGCACGGCGCCCCGATCTCGATCGACACCGCGAAGGCAGAGGTCGCCCGCCGCGCGCTCGAGCTCGACGCAGAGCTCGTCAACGACGTCACGGCGCTCAGAGGCGACCCAAAAATGGCGGAGGTCATCGCCGAGGCCGGCGCTTACCTTTGCCTGATGCATATGAAAGGCGAGCCGCGAACGATGCAGCAGAACCCGACCTACGACGATGTCGCGTCCGAGGTCGCCGCCTTCCTCGAGGAACGGCTCCGCTTCGCCGTCGACTGCGGGATCCCGGAGGAAAGAATCGCCCTCGATCCAGGCATCGGCTTCGGCAAGACCGTCCAGCAGAACTTCGAGCTCGTCCGCCGGCTCGACGTCCTCACGGCGCTCGGCCGCCCGGTCGTCGTCGGCTTCTCGCGCAAGAGCTCGCTCGGCCGCATCGTCGGGAACGCGAACGCGACGACCGGCTCTGTCGCGGCGAGCCTCGCGGCCGGGGTCGCTGCCTACGAGCGTGGCGCGACGATCATCCGCGCCCACGACGTGCGCGAACACGTCGAAGCCCTGACCGTCGCAGCGGCGGTGACCGGATGATCGTCGAGGTGCACGGCCTCGAGCTCTTCGGCCGGCACGGCGTCAACGACGACGAGCGCCGCGACGGACAGACGTTCCTCTTCGACGTGACGCTGGAGATCGCCGAGCCGAAGGAGGACACGATCGGCGCGACCGTCGACTACCGTCGGGTGCGCGACATTGTCCGCGCCGTCAACGACGCCGAGAGCTACCGGCTGCTCGAGACGCTCGCCGCGGCGGCTGCCGACGCGCTCACCGCCGAGCTGCCGGTCGAGAAAGTGCGCGTCTGCGTCCGAAAGCCCGGGATCGCATGGGCGGAATGGACGGGCGTTACCTGCGAGCGGCCGTGACGCGGAGCCGGTACTCGGCGAGGCGCGTCGCGGGACGAACCTCGACGTAGACGTACACGCCCTGGCCGCGGTTGCGGTACGCGGCGACGCCGTGCTTCCCCACCGCAAGCGCACGCATGTGCGTTGCGCGCACCAGCAAGCGCACCAGCACCGAGCCGGTGACATGCGCCCGCAGCGTGCGCCCAGCGGGCGCCCACACGCGATAGAGGTCGATCGGATCTTCGCTGCGGTCGACGCGGGCCGCGATCGACCCCGCGGTGCGTCCGGGTGCCGTCAGGGGCGGGGTTCCGCTCGGGAACAAACCGTGCGCCTCGATCTCGCGCGGCTTCTCGTTCGGCTCCTGCGGGTCACGCGACGGCGTCTTGAAGTTCAGCGCGCTGGGGATGTTCAGCAGCCCGTAGCCCGACGCGCTGTCGAATCCCGGCGCCGCGATGTCCGTGGCCGACCGTCGCATCAGCTCGAACAACTGCGTGTTGTCGAGATCCGGTCGCATCGTCCACACCCAGGCGGCCGCGCCGGCGACCAGCGGCGACGCGAAGCTTGTGCCATTTGCTGTGGTGGTGTAGCCGGTGGGCTCCTGCGCAAACGGCTCCGCCGCAGGAATGCGCACACCGGGGGCTGCAAGATCGACGGTCTGTGAGCGGGAGGAGAAGGCGGCGACCTGGTTGCCCTCGTTCGTTGCGCCGACCGTCAGCACGTGGGGGTAGTCCGCTGGATAGTTCGGCGGGCTCCCCGCCGCCCCGTCGTTGCCCGCCGCAGCTACCACGAGCGACCCGGAGCGGAAAGCAAAGCGGATGGCATCGTCGAGCAGCGGGTCGTCGTCCTCACCGCCGAAGCTGAGATTGATCACGCCGGGCCCGCGCCGCGCCGCTTCGTAGATCCCCTGGATCGCGGCGCCCTCGTTGAGGACGCCGAAGGGGCTCGCGTCCCACACGCGCAGGACCGCATCGGGATAGACCCCGACGATCCCGACGCCGTTGTTCGGCGCGGCGACGATGGAGCTGACCGCCGTTCCATGGTCCTCGTCCGTTTCGGTCGTCGTCTGCGGGTTGAGCGCGGTCGTGTTCGGCCGCGTTGCGAATTCCGGATGACTCAGATCGACGCCGGAGTCGACGACTGTCACAGGCTTACCCGGCCCCGGCGAGTCGACCTGGTCGGCCCCCACTGCAGCGCGCCACCATTCGAAGGGGACGAGCGGGTCGGTCGCCTGCTGCTGCGCCGCGGCAACGGTCGGAAGGAGCCGCTCCGTCCGGCTGACGCGGACGACTCCGGCCCGGCGAAGCTCCGCGACCGCAGACGAGGGCACGCGCCAGATCCGCAGTTCGTGCGCGAGCTCCGTCCCCCCGGTGGCGCGGGCCAGCCGCGCGCCCTTGTGGGCATGCGCCCAATTGAGCTGGACAAGATCGGCCCGGGCCGGAGCAGCCGCCACGAAGAACATGGACAGGACGATCAGGAGCCTGGGCGCCACCGTGCTCGCAGAGTAGTCGCGATTAGGCTCCGGGCATGGTCCGTGCCTTCGTCGGCCTGGGGTCGAATCTCGGCGAGAGGAGGGAGACGCTGCGCGCCGCGATCGGGCGCCTGCGCGGCCTCCGAGAGGTCGAGGTCAAGGCCGTGTCAAGCTTCCGGGACACCGAGCCCGTCGACTATCTCGACCAGCCCAGGTTCCTCAACGGGGCCGTGGAGCTCGAGACGGAACTGTCCGCCCGCGCGCTCCTGGGCGCCCTGCTCGAGCTGGAGCGGGCCTTCGGCCGAGACAGGAGCACGGCCCCGCCGCACGGCCCGCGGACGCTCGACCTCGACCTCCTGCTCTACGGTGACGCGACGATCGACGAGCCGCTCCTGAAGGTGCCGCACCCGCGCCTGCACGAGCGCAGGTTCGTCCTGGAGCCGCTCGCAGAGCTGGATCCCGACCTGGAGGTGCCCGGCCAGGGCTCGGTCCAGGCCCTCCTAGCAAGGCTAGACTCAGGGGCATGAGTCACCTCGACGAGCTCGACGAGTTCGAGGCCGAGCTCGAGCTCCAGCTGAAGAAGGAATACACCGCCGTCTTCGGCCTCTTCCGCTACTGCGTCCTCACCGCGGACGCCACGTACCTCTGCAACAAGCTCGATCTCGCCCAGATCTCGCAGCCGAACTACCCGTTCTTCCACCTGAAGATGGAGGACGTCTGGGTCTGGGACAAGAACCGGCCCACCCGGATCATCCCGCGCGCCGAGGTCTGGACCTCGAGCGACGTAACGGTCGAGGAGCTCCGGACCGAAGGCGACGAGCCGAGCCTCACCGCAGAAGCGCTGGCCGAGAAGATCGGCGAGTCGCTGTCCACGGACGACGACCTCTAGGAGCGGTTGCGCTCCCCCCTCGTGGGGAGGATGATCGAAGCGTTCGGCCGCGAGGGGTCAGAAGGAGGTCGCCTGTGTCTGCGGATACGAACAAGGAGATCGTCCGCCGCCTGGGAGTCGAGCCGTGGGAAGGGAACCTCGGCGTGATCGACGAGCTTGTGGCGTCGAACTACGTCGGCCACGACCCGGCGATGGACCAGCAGGGCCCGGAAGGGGCCAAGGAGTTCGTCACCACGTACCTCGCCGCTTTCCCCGACGGGAGGATCACGATCGAGGATCAGTTCGCCGCCGGAGATCTGGTCGCGACGCGCTGGACGGGTGGCGGGACGCAGACGGGCGAGCTGATGGGAATCCCGCCGAGCGGCAAGCAGGTCACGATCAGCGGGATCACGATCTCGCGCGTCGAGAAGGGCAAGGTCGTCGAGGAATGGACGAACTGGGACATGCTCGGGATGCTTCAGCAGCTCGGCGTCGTCCCGCAGATGGCCGCAGCTAAGGCCTAGTTCGCACGGGTGCCGGAGGGCCGCACCAAGCGGTCCTCCGGCGCGCCCGGAAGGGGCATCTCGCTCTCGGCTGTAACTGCCGATCGTCTCCGTACGTTCAGATCGGAGACGCGATGTTCGCCTTCCCACAGCCTCAGTACATGCCGTGCCCCGAATGCGGAGCCTCGGTGGCGTGTGACGAGGCGGAGCCTCATGTCTGTGACGCCGAGCGGCGGCTCGACTACGAAGTCATCCAACTGCGCGCCGAGGTCGACCAGTTCGACCGGCAACTGGCGGACTATCTCCAGACGCTGCGCGGCCAGTTCGAGGTCTGGTACGCGGCCAACGGCCGCTAGGCCGTCTGTGATGATGGCCGGATGCTGCTGGCCGTCGACGTGGGGAACACCCAGACGTTGTTTGGGCTCTATGACGGGGCCGAGCTGACCGAGCACTGGCGCATCGCCACCGAGCGTCACCGGAGTGGGGACGAGCTGGGTGCGCAGTACAAGAGCTTCCTCGACCTGGGGCGGGTCGACGGGATCTCCCTGGCGTCCACGGTGCCGCAGCTCAGCCGCTCGTACCAGGAGTTCGCCGAGCGCTACGCCGAGGCGGAGCTGCTCGAGCTCGGGCCGGGAATCAAGACCGGGATAACCGTGCGCTACGACGATCCGCGTGAGGTCGGCCCCGACCGGATCGCGAATGCCGTCGCCGCGGCCGACCGCTACGGGGCGCCGTGCATCGTGGTCGACTTCGGGACCTCGACGAACTTCGACGTCGTCTCAGCGGCTGGGGAGTACGTCGGCGGCGTGCTCGCGCCGGGCATCGAGATCTCGATGGACGCCCTGTTCGAGCACGCGGCGCGCCTGCGCAAGGTCGACTTCGTCGAGCCGCCGAGCGTGATCGGTAAGACGACGGTCGCAGCGCTGCAGTCGGGGGTCGTGTACGGCTTCGCCGGCCAGGTGGACGGGATCGTCACGGCGATCCGGAAGGAGCTCGGCGCCGACGCGCGGGCAATCGCGACGGGCGGCCTCGCCGAGTTGATCTCTCCGCATGCGAGCACGATCGAGCGGGTCGACCCCTTCCTGACGTTGGAGGGATTGCGCCTCGTGTGGGAGCGCAACCGCTAGCGCAGAAGAACCACACTCGGCCGCTCCTGCGGTCTGCAATGCGCGCGTTCCGGACCGAGGGGAGAACCATCTTCCCTACACCTCGCATTCCGCTCAACCACGCCGAGTTCGGCCGGTTTGCCTTCCGTTAGGGACCACTGAGAACTCAAGTTAGGCCGAACGGCCTATTGATGGCTCTTTCAGACAGGAGCAGTATGGGCGCTCGGGCAGCACCTCTGGGGAGAGGAAGGGCAGGTTGGTTCACCACACTCGCGTACACGAGGCGCATCACGCCACTCTTGGTGACTACCTCAAGGTGGTCCGGCGCCGGAAATGGATCATCCTCCAGGCCCTGGTCCTGGTTCCCGCAGCGGCCGTGGCCTTCTCGCTGCACCAGACCAAGCTCTACCAGGCGAGCGCGGAGGTTCTGCTCAGCCGGCAGAACCTGGCTGCGTCGCTGACGGGCACCCAGGACACCACGGCCTCGCAGCAGGCCGACCGGCTCGCGCAGACGCAGGCCGACCTCGCGCGCGTACCGGAAGTCGCGCAGCGGACCCTCAACCGCGTCGGGCTCCAGGCCCGGACGCCCGAGCAGTTCCTGGCGTCCTCGTCGGCGACTGCGAAGCAGAAC
>JBGPYI010000153.1:0-5948 GCA_041493175.1 Gaiellaceae bacterium
GCTCTTCCTGGGCGTGCCGCCCGAGCTGGAGGAAGGCGCGCTGGCTCTGGGTGCAACACGCTGGGAGATGGTGCGCGGCGTGATCCTGCCTGCCACGCGGTCGGGCATTGCCGCGGCAGTGATCCTCGGGCTCGGCCGCGCGGTCGGCGAGGCGATCGCTGTGACACAGGTGATCGGTGGCGGCACCCGGATCGGGTGGTCGCTCTTTCCGCCCGCGGACACGCTCGCGAGCAAGATCGCTTCCAGCTACCAGGGTGCTGGCTCGGGCATCGAGACGTCGTCTTTGCTCTACCTCGCCGCGATCCTGCTCGTCCTCGGTCTCATCGCCAACCTGATCGCCCAGGTCATCGTCCATCGTTTCGATCCACTTCGGGGAGCGCATGCATGAGGGTCGGTCGCCTTCGGCTCGCTCACTTCTTTAAAGATTGCCTCAGGGTTTCCCCCTTCGCCCCTTCCACCGCTCGTCGGCCGGAGAGCGGCCGATGAGCCGCTATCGCCGTCGCCGCCTCGTGAATCGCGCGATGGAAGGCATGGCGACCGTGGCGGCACTCGTCGCCGTCGCGGTGCTCGCAATCGTGGTGATCTCGGTCGCGCGACGTGGGGCCGGAGCGTTGAGCTGGGATTTCTTCACGAAGCCGCAGGCGCTGTTCGGGCAGCCTGGCGGCGGCATAGCGAACGCGTTGGTCGGGACCGCATTGCTCGTCTTGCTGGCGACCGCGATGGCGCTCCCCGTCGGCGTGCTCACCGCGATCTACCTCACCGAATTCGCGCCCCGGCGCCTGGCCGTTCCCATCCAGGTCGTCATCGACGTCCTCGCGGGGCTACCGACGATCGTGATCGGGATCTTCGTCTACGCGCTGCTCGTGATCGGACACACACAGAGTGGGTACGCGGGCGCGTTCGCACTGGCGGTGATCATGCTTCCTCTCATCGCGCGTGCGACGCAGGAAGTGCTGCTCCTCGTGCCTTCCACGCTGAGGGAGGCGAGCCTCGCGCTCGGGGTCCGGCGCTGGCGCACGGTGCTCGGCGTGATCCTCCCCTCGAGTGTCGGCGGCATCCTCACAGGGACGGTCCTGGCCGTCGCGCGCGCCGCGGGCGAAACCGCGCCGCTGCTCTTCACGAGCTCGATCTTTGCGACCACCGTCCAGACGGACGTTACGAAGGCGCTCCCGAACATTCCGGTGCTGATCTTCACCTACTCCGAGCAGCCCGACCCGGCCCTGCACCAGCAGGCATGGGCAGCCGCACTGGTGCTGATGGCCTTCGTCCTCCTGGCGAGCCTGACCGCGAAGGCGCTGCTCGCTCGCAGCCGCAGCAGGCTGGCCCGGTGACCGAGAGCTTTACGATTGCCCCCGTGATCGACGTCGCGCAGGCGAGGAAGGACGCTCAGCCCAGCCGGCGTGAGGTCGTCTTCGACATCCAGGACCTGACGGTCAACTACGGGCGTCTGACGGCGATCAGCGGTGTCGACCTCCAGATCTACCGCAACGTCATCACGGCGATCATCGGTCCGTCGGGATGCGGGAAGAGTACGTTCATCCGCTGTCTGAATCGCATGAACGATCTGGTCCCCGGCGCGCGGATCGACGGGCGGATCCTCTACCAGGGCGCGGACCTCTACGCTTCGGGCGTCGATCCCGTCGAAGTCCGCAGACGCATCGGCATGGTCTTCCAGAAGGCCAATCCGTTCCCGAAGTCCATCTACGACAACGTCGCCTGGGGACCGCGCGTGCTGGGCATGCGCAAGGACCTCGTCGAGCGCGTCGAGAAGGCGCTGCGCAGTGCAGCTCTGTGGGACGAGGTCAAGGACCGATTGAAGAAGAACGCCCTGTCGCTGTCGGGCGGCCAGCAGCAGCGGCTTTGCATCGCGCGCGCCATCGCAGTGGAGCCCGAAGTGCTCCTGCTGGACGAGCCGGCGTCGGCGCTCGACCCGATCGCCACGTCTGCAATCGAGGAACTGATGCACGAGCTGAAGCGCGACTACACGCTCGTGATCGTCACGCACAACATGCAGCAGGCGGCGCGCGTCGCAGATCTGACCGCATTCTTCAGTCTCGAGGTCGAAGAAGACCGCCGCAGCGGCGTGCTCGTCGAGTACGACGCGACGAGCAAGATCTTCACCAACCCGTCCGACAAGCGCACCGAGGACTACGTGACCGGGAGATTCGGATGAGGACGACGTTCCAGGAAGAGCTCGATCTTCTCGAGGCGACGCTTCAGGAGGAGGGTCAGCTGGTTCTGCGTGCATTGCGCGGCGCGATCAACGCTCTGGAGCAGCGCGACGAAGAGCTGGCGGACGAGGTGATCGCGTTCGACGACGACGTCGACGAGCGCTACGTGCGGATCGTCGAGGGCATACAGATCCTGCTTGCTCGCCAGACGCCGGTCGCGAGCGATCTTCGCCTCGTTCTCGCGATGCTCCACGTGAACCTCCACCTCGAGCGGATGGCCGACTACTGCGTGACCATCGCCAAGCTCTCGAAGCTCGTCCCGGAAGTTGATCCCGGCCCGCGGTTCGTCGAGGGCCTCGAGGAGATGGGCTCTCGCTGTGAGGAGATGACCCGGATCGCACTCGACTCCTTCGGCAACAGGGACCTCGCAGGTGCCGAGTCTCTCGTCGATCTGGACGAGCTCATCGACCGGGCGAACCGGCGCGTCGTGGAGCGCATTCTCGAGCTCGGCAGCGATCCCGAGATGCGTGAGTACGGCCTCCGGATGGTGGTCGTGTCGCGGGCCCTGGAGCGAATCGGCGACCACGCCGTCGACATCGGCGAGCAGACGGCGTACCTGCTGACGGCGGAGTTTCGGGAGTTCACGGACGCCTCGCACCCGACGCCGCGCGAAGCCTGACAAACTCCTGCGGTCAACTCCGGAGAGGAGCGCCGTGGCACGCATCTCGCTGGTCCCCCAGAACAAACAATTCTTTCGGCTCCTCGAGCGCGCCTCCGACAACGCGGTAGGCATCTCGCGCCAGCTCGTCCAGCTCCTGGAGGCGTTCCCGTCGAATGGGGCACACCTGAGAGAGATCAAGGAGCTGGAGCACGAGGGCGACCGCCTCACACGCGAGGTCGTCGACCTCCTCAATCGGACGTTCGTGACGCCTTTCGACCGTGACGACATCTACCTGCTGGCGGGCGCGATCGACGACGTCTGCGATCACGTCGACGAGGCGGCAGGGCACATCGCCGGCTACGGGGTCGAGCAGATCCGGCCGAGGGCGAAGGAGCAGGCACAGGTGATCCTTCGCAGTGCCGAGAAGCTACGCGAAGCGGTAGGCCGCCTCGAAGGATTCAAGAACTCGAGCAGCCAGCTGCACGTACTGCGAGCCCTCGAGGACGAGGGGGACAGGCTCAACCGCGCAGCCGTGTCGGAGCTCTTCACTTCCGGCGAGGATCCGATGGGCGTGATCCGCTGGAAGGACATTCACGAGCAACTCGAGGAAGCCGTCGACGCGTGTGAGAACGCTGCCGACGTGCTCGAGGCGATTCTCGTCAAGAACCGGTAGATGAACGACGTCCTGCTGGTCGTCGTGATTGTCGTCGCGCTCGGCTTCGACTTCACGAACGGCTTTCACGACACGGCGAACGCCGTCGCGACCTCGGTGTCGACGCGCGCGCTCACGCCGAGGATGGCCGTCCTGATCGCGTCCGTGGCGAATCTCGCCGGAGCATTCGTCACGACCGCGGTCGCGAAGACCGTGGGGAAGGACATCGTCGCCTCGGACCTCGTCAATACGAAGACCGTGCTTGCGGCCCTTCTGGGCGCAATCGCGTGGAACCTGCTCACCTGGTGGTTCGGCCTGCCGTCGAGCTCATCGCACGCACTCATCGGTGGTCTAGTCGGGGCCGCTCTCGCGCAGTCCGGTCAGAACGGCGTGTTGTGGCACGGGCTTGCTCACAAGGTGGTGATTCCGGCACTCGTTGCGCCGCTGCTCGCGTTCGCCGGAGCCTTCCTCCTGTTGCTCGTCATTTACTGGGTGTTCCGTCGCATCACACGGGGCGTCGCGAACCGCGGCTTCCGGTTGGGTCAGCTTGTGTCGAGCACGTTCATGGCGTTCACCCACGGGGCCAACGACGCGCAGAAGACGATGGGCGTGATCGCGCTCGCGCTCTTCGCCAACGGAAACCTGAAGGAGTTCGAGATTCCCACGTGGGTGAAGATCGCGGCCGGTCTTTCGATTGGGCTCGGCACGTACGTCGGCGGTTGGCGAATCATGCGCACGCTCGGCCAGCGGCTCTACAAGATCGAGCCCGAGAGCGGCTTTGCCGCGCAGGCCGCTGCGGGCGCGACCATCTACGCGGCGACGAGGTACGGCTATCCGCTTTCCACCACGCACGTCATCTCCGGGGCTGTGCTCGGAGCGGGCGCGACTCAGCGCCTGTCGGCGGTGCGCTGGGGCGTGGCCGGCAACATCGTGGTCGCGTGGATCCTGACCATTCCCGCCGCAGCGGGCGTGGCGGCGCTGCTCTACTGGCCGATCCAGGCTGTCTTCTGAGCCACCCGGTGGCGCCTCGGCCACCCCGTACCTCTCCAGCCGGGCTTTTCGTTCTCTTCCTGCGGAAATCAATCCGTGTAGGTCGGCAAACGTTTCGATGCTCGCGCTCGCGCTCACGATGGAGCTGTGGCAGCTCGTCCAGAGCCTGCCGCGCCTTGCGCGCGTGGTCCTTTTGCCGGGACTGGGATTGCAACGTCTCACGACGAGCGAGCCGAGGCTCGACGAGACGGGCATCGCCTTGACCGCGCTCGCTGCAGTTCTCCGAAGAGAACTCGCGCACGGGTAGCCTGCGGGGCGTGGACGGCCCCCGCGAGAACAGCATCGAGGCGCACGGGCTCGTCCGCGAGTTCAAGAAGGGGCCACGTGCCGTCGACGGCATCGATCTGCGCGTCGACCCGGGTGAGATCTACGGCTTCCTCGGTCCGAACGGCGCCGGGAAGTCCACCACCGTCCACATGCTCACCACGTTGCTGCCGCCTACAGCCGGTACCGCGACTGTTGCGGGGTACGACGTCGTCAAGGAAGGGCCGCAGGTCCGGAAGGCGATCGGCGCGGCGCTGCAGGAGGCCGCACTCGATCCGTTCCTGACGGGACGCGAGCACCTGAGGCTGCAGACCACGATGCACGGGATCACGGGCGAGGAGCGGCGCGAGCGCAGCGAGGAGCTGCTCACTCGGGTCGGGCTGACCGAAGCCGCGGACCGCAAGGTGAGGGGCTACTCCGGCGGTATGAAGCGTCGCCTCGACCTTGCGCTGGCGCTCGTGCACCGGCCGCGCATCCTCTTTCTCGACGAGCCGACGACCGGGCTCGACGTCCAGAGCCGCACGGCGCTCTGGGTGGAAGTGGGCCGGCTCGCGAAGGAGGAAGGCGTCACCGTCTTCCTCACGACCCAATATTTGGAGGAGGCCGACGTGCTCGCCGACCGCGTCGGGATCATCGACCACGGCCGGATCGTCGCGGAGGGCACTCCCGAGAAGCTCAAGGCCGACATCGCCTGCTCTACGGTCGAGGCGGTGCCCGCGACTCCCGATCAGCGAGGCGCGGTGGCATCGGTCCTCGAGCGCTTCGGCGAGCAGACGACCGGTTACGGTCCGGGCAGCGTCGCCGTGCAGCTGACCTCGTCGAACGGCAATCTCGCCGAGATCGTCCGTGCGCTCGACGCCGAAGGTGTCGTCCTCTCCCAGTTGCAGATCCATCAGCCGACGCTCGACGACGTCTTCCTCGCGAAGACCGGGCGTCATCTCGAAGGCGCGGGAGGCGCGGAGGAGCAGGACTCCGAGCAGGACCTCGAGCCCGCACGGGCGTGAGCGTCGCTCGCCTTCGGCTCGCTCCCGTGAGGGAAACCATGTTTCCCTCACGAGCTCCCTTCTTTAGGGATCGCCTCAGCCCCCGCGCCGCTGAGATCGCCGCGTGGGCTGAGGAGAAAGAGAGGGGAAACCTCACGGTTTCTCCC
>JBGPYI010000111.1:0-7216 GCA_041493175.1 Gaiellaceae bacterium
CCGGGGATCGAAGGTCTCGCGTCCACGCACGACATCCAGCAGCAGAGCCCGCGCGGTCAGATAGACAAGTGCAAGGGCAACGAGCGCGATCAGGTCTTCGAGCAGATGCAGGCTGCCGACGTTTCCGCCGGCGACTTCGAAGGCCAGGCCTCCCAGGCACGCGGCGATGGCGCCCGCGCTCGCGTCGAAGGCGACGCTGCCGAGGGCCCGGCCGCGAAACATTCCCCCCGCAAGCACTCCCGCTGCCGCGACCAGGGCGCCGGCCCACGGGCCGAGCATGATGACCGCCGCGATCTGCACGGCGGCAGCGAGCCGGAAGCGCTCCCATTGCATGGGCTCGCGCGCCCGCTCGCGGTCCGATTCCTCGAACAGCTCCACGAGGATGACCGCAGCGAGAAAGAGGGCCAAGGCCGTATTCGCGACCCCCGAGATCCTGGCGAGCGAGATTCCGAGCACGCCGAGGCCGAGGGCGATCGTGACCAGCGAGGAGCGAGACGGCCGCATACGGGCCTTATCGGCCAAACCGAGCGCCCCGCTTAGACTGGGGGCGGATGGCTGATACCTGCAGGATCGTCGCTCTGGGCGGCCTCGGCGAGGTCGGGAAGAACATGACCGTCTACGAGTGCGACGGCGCGATCGTCGTCGTCGACGCCGGCCTGGCCTTCCCGCGGGACGAGCACCTGGGTGTGGATCTCGTCCTGCCGGACTTCTCCTACCTGCGCGACCGCGCCGACTCCATCAAGGCGGTGATCCTCACGCACGGCCACGAGGACCACGTGGGCTCGCTGCCATATCTGATGCGCGAGGTGCCGATTCCCGAGGTCTGGGCGACGCGGCTGACGCTCGGCCTGGTCAAGTCCAAGCTCGACGAGCACGGCCTCCTGCGCGCCGCGGAACTGCGCGAGGTGCATCCCGACGACCCGCCCCGCGAGCTCGGACCGTTCCGGATTTCGTTCGTCCGGATGGCGCACTCGATCCCGGACTCGGCCGCAGTCGTGCTCGAAACACCCGCGGGGCGGATCGTGCACACCGGCGACTACAAGCTCGACCACACCCCGGTCGACGGGCTCAAGACCGACGTCGGCAAGCTCGCCGAGCTCGGCAACCAGGGCGTCGATCTCCTCCTCGGCGACTCGACGAACGCCGAGCGTCCCGGGTTCACACAGTCGGAGCGGATCGTCGGCGAGGCTTTCCGGCAGATCTTTCCGCTCCGGCAGGGACGGATCCTCGTCGCCTCGTTCGCGTCGAACGTGCACCGCATGCAGCAGGCCGTCGACGTCGCCGTCGAGCTCGACCGAAAGGTCTGCATTGTCGGACGCTCGATGCGCAAGAACACGAACATCGCGCGGAACCTTGGCTACATGGACGTGCCCGAGGGCGTGCTCGTGCGTCCGCCGGAGCTGGACGAGATCCCGCCGCACAAACAGCTCATTCTCTGCACCGGGAGCCAGGGCGAACCGCTCTCGGCGCTGACGCGCATCGCCTACAACGACCATCCGGCAATTCACGTGGAACGCGGCGACACGGTGATCATCTCGGCGAAGCCCGTGCCCGGGAACGAGCTCCGCGTGCACGACACGATCAACCAGCTGGCCAAGACTGGCGCCGAGGTGCTGCACCAGGAGATCGCGCCCGTCCACGTTTCGGGCCACGCCTGCGCGGAAGAGCTGCGCACGCTCTTGTCGCTCGTGCGACCCAAGGCCGTGATGCCCATTCACGGAGAGTTCCGCATGCTGGCTGCACATGCGCAGCTTGCACGCGAGGCGGGAGTGCCCGCCGCGAACATCATCCTGGCCGAAAACGGCACGCTCGTCGAGCTCTCGCGCGACGGCGTGAGCGTCGTCGGCGAGGTCGAGACCGGCGTCGCATTCGTGGACGGCCTCGGAGTGGGGGACGTGCATGACGTCGCCCTCCGCGACCGGCGGCGCCTCTCCGAGGACGGCGTCCTGATCGTCGTGGCGACGGTCGCGGGCTCGGACGAAGGCGCAGCGGGTCCCACCGAGCTGATCGCGCGCGGCTTCGGCGACGGCTCAGGTGAGCTGCTCGACGAGCTGCGCGAGGAGGCGGACAGGGTTCTGCAGGACCTCTTGCGGAACGAGATCGTCGAGATCAAGCTCATCCAGGAGCACCTTCATGACGAACTCGGACAAATGGTCTACGACAGAACCCACCGCAGGCCGATGATCCTTCCTGTAGTGGTGGAAGTCTGATGTCGACAATCCGTGCCAGAGAGCCCGGCTGGGCAGACGTGCTGGAGGACCACGCGGCGGAGTGGGCCACGGCTCGCCGGCTCGTGGGCCAGCTCGGCGCCTGCGAGGCTGCGGCGCTGGCCTTCTGCCGGCTGCTCGAGCGCTGGGCGCGTGGCGATGCCTATCCGTCAACTGCGGGCGCGCGTGACGCAGCGCTGCGTCACGCCGCCGATCGCGCCGAGACCGCGCTCGCTGGGCTCGACCATCCGCTCGACCGTTATCTGCTCGAGCTCGAATCCGACCGCGCCGAAGGCCGCTCCTGGTACGGCGGACCGGGTGTCGGCGAGCTACTCGATTGGGAGCCTGTTTTGAAGCGCGCGGGCGTCGCCACGAACCCGACGCGCGTCGCGCAGGCGTACCTCGAGCTCGCCGTCCTCGTGCGCGCGCTGCAAGGCCTCGCCGACATGGCCCGCATCGATTCGGTGCCGGACCGCTCCTCGCTCTGGGCCGGCCTTTTCGATCTCCGCGAGAACCTCGAGCGCGCGGAGGTCGACCTGCGCGCACTTGCTGCCTGAACTCACCGTCGTCGGGTCGATCAACCTCGACCTCGTGACGAAGGTCGAGCGCCTGCCGCGGCCGGGAGAGACGTTGAGCGGCGCCACACTGGAGCGGGTTTCCGGTGGAAAGGGCGCCAACCAGGCGGTAGCTGCGGCTCGGCTCGGTGCGAACGTCCGGATGGTGGGCTGCGTCGGCGGCGATCCGAATGCCGACGAGGCGCTCGCCGGTCTCCGCGCGGCCGGAGTCCGGCTCGAGGTGCGGGAGGTCGACGCGCCCACCGGCGTCGCGATCATCCTGGTCGCCGACGACGGCGAGAACGTCATCGTCGTCGTGCCCGGCGCCAACGCTCGTGTGGGCGGCTTCACGGTGGACGGAAACATCCTCTGCCAACTGGAGATCCCGGACGAGGCGGTCAGGGAAGCCCGGGCCCAGGCGCAGTGGTTGTGCGTGAACGCTGCGCCGGCGCGGCCGCTGGTCGTGAAAGCCGACCTCGTCGTCGCGAACCGTTATGAGGCCGAGGTTGTCGGCGAGCAGCCGCTGCTGGCCGTGACGATGGGTGAGGAGGGCGCCGTCCTGCTCGAGCGCGGGCAGGAGATCGCGCGCGCCCGGCCACCGCACGTGGAGGCCGTGGACGGGACGGCTGCCGGGGACGCGTTCACCGCCTGCTTGGTCGTCTCGCTCCTCGAAGGCCGCGAGCCGGAGGAAGCGCTACGCCGCGCGTGTGCGGCAGGAGCAATCGCCGCCTCCCGGTTCGGTGCGCAACCGTCACTGCCGACCGCCGACGAGGTAGACGCGATACTCCGCGCGTGAGCCCGACGCCCATCCTCATCGACTGCGATCCCGGGCACGACGACGCGATCGCATTGCTCCTCGCGCTCGCCTCGCCCGAGGTCGAGCTCCTCGGCGTCACGTCGGTCGCCGGCAACCAGACGCTCGACAAGACGACCGCGAACGCGATCCGCGTGCTCGAGTTCGCCGGGCGCGCCGACGTCCCCGTCGCCGCCGGTGCGGACCGGCCGCTCGTACGCGAGCAGTTCGTCGCGGCGTACGTCCACGGCGAGACGGGCCTCGACGGTCCCGATCTTCCGCCGCCCCAGGGCAAGCCGGTTGCGCAACACGCCGTCGACTTCCTCGCCGAGAAGATCCGCACCTCGGACCGCCCGGTGACGCTGGTTCCCGTCGGCCCGCTGACGAACGTCGCCCTCCTACTTGCACTGCATCCCGACGCGCGTCCCGAGCGGATCGTCTTGATGGGCGGCGCGATCGCCGAGGGAAACGTGACCCCGGCGGCCGAGTTCAACATCTGGTGCGATCCCGAGGCCGCGGCGCGCGTCTTTGCGAGCGGCATCGACGTGACGATGGTCGGCCTAGACGTCACGCACAAGGCGCTCTTCACGCAGGCGCACATCGGCCGGCTTGCCGGACGAGTGGGGGAGATGGTGACGGAGTTGTTGCGCTTCTACGACACCTTCCACCGTAAGGTCTACAACTTCGACGGGTCACCGATCCACGACGCGCTCGCTGTCGCGCACGTGCTCGATTCGAATCTCGTCCGAACGCTGAGCCGCAACGTCGAGATCGACACTGAATCCGAGCTCTGCCGCGGCCGCACGGTCGTGGACCTCTGGCAGAGAACGGACCGCGAGCCGAACGCGCACGTCGGGGTCGAGGTCGACTCGGACGGCTTCCTCGAGCTGCTGATCGAGCGCATCAACTCGTTCGAGTGAGTCTCGTCTTCGCCGCGATCGCGCCACACGGCACGCTGCCCGAGGCGCCGGTTCCGGGTGCCGAGAAGACACACGAAGCGCTCGCCGAGCTCGGGCGACTGTTCGACGCGGCGGCGCCCGAGGCGACGATCGTGCTCACGCCGCACAACGTGCACGTCGAAGGTCACTTCGCAGTGGTGCTCGCAGGGATCCTGTCGGGGTCGCTGGCGGAGTTGGACGCGCCGGACGTGACGTTGTCGTGCCCGGTGGACGTCGAGCTCGCGACGCAGGCGATCGTGGCCCTGCACGACGACAGGCTTCCCGTCGTCGGCGCGAGCTTCGGGGCGAACGATCCTGGAGCCGCGACGGCGCCGATGGACTGGGGCGTGCTGATCCCCCTGTGGTTCATGGGCGGCCGCTCGGAGCCGCAGGTGCCGGCGGTCGTGGTCAGCCCGGCCCGCGACCGCCCGATCGAGGAGCACGTCCGAGCGGGCCGGGCACTCGCCAAGGCGGCGGCATCATTGCCAAAAAGGGTCGCTCTGATCGCTAGCGCGGACCACGGGCACGCCCACGACCCGAAGGGGCCCTACGGCTTCGATCCGGCCGCCGCGGCCTACGACGAGGCCCTCGTCCGCCTCGTCCAGGAGGACCGCCTGAGCGGGCTCCTGGAGCTCGACCCGGCCCTCGTGGAGGCTGCCAAGGCCGACAGCTGGTGGCAGCTCGCGATGCTCCACGGGGCGCTTGGCGACGGCTGGCGAGGCGAGTTTCTCTCTTACGAAGCATCAACCTATTTCGGGATGCTTTGTGCCGCGTATGCGCCTAATTAAAGACAGGGGCTTCCCAGGCCGAAATCGTCCTGGTAATGCCATCCAGTGGAGAATTGCGGCTGCGGACACTCATCCTCGCGCTGACGGCGTTCGGCGGGATCTGGATCGCCCTGGTGATCCAGCGGACCCACCCTGTGCCTGCAGCGGCGTTCGCGTCCGGCCCCCAGCCCGTCGACTTCCCGGCGCCCAAGCTCGTGCACGTGCCCGGACTGAATCGCCCGGTCGCTGCAACGCCGATCGCCAACGTGTCGCCGCGCGTTCGTCCCTTCACGCGCGTGCCGACGAAGCAGACGCCCGACGTGCAGGTCCGCCTCGCCGCCGCCAAGCCCGCTGAGCCCGCGCCGGGCGCCACGGTGCTTGTGCCCCAAGACAGCCGCTCGGTCGCCGAGACGCCGGCCCCGCCGCTCGAGCCGCTCGCGATCTCCGACGCTCAGGTTGTCTCCGTCACGTCATCCAGCGCACGTCTCACCTGGAAGACGAACGTGCCCGCGCAGACGCAGGCCTCCTACGGCCTCGATGCGCCCACGATCTGGACGCAGCCGAGCGGCGATAGCCTCGTCGAGCACGAGAGCGTCCTGACGGGTCTCGAGTTCGGCACGACGTACCAGGTCTATCTCCACGCGGTCGACGAGTGGAACCGCGCGCAGACGACGACCATGACGATCACGACCCAGGGCATGCCGGACCGCAGTGTCGCCTCGACGAACGGCAGCCAGATCGTCGTCGACAACCGCGCGTTCTTCCCGACCGCCGTCTGGGCCCAGTGCTCCGACGGGTTCAACAGCAACATCAACGACGGGATCAACCTCTTCATGGGCGACGGCTGCAGCACGGACGACGCCACTCTCTCGGCGCGCCTCGACGGCCGGGCGTACTCGATCGTGAACGCCAACAGCGCCGGAACCGCCGACGGCCGCGGCTTGATCGGCTGGTACTACCCGGACGAGTGGGACGCGTTCCTCCAGAGCACCGTGACGCGCCAGGAGCTCGACAAGAGCATTCCTGCCCCGCGTGCGGGCCGCATCAGCTTCCTGACGCTGACGAACCACTTCTACAGCCTCGCGAACCCGCTCCCGCAGGGAAAGGGCATGTACCCGACGCTGATGTCGATCCCGGACGTCGTCGGCTTCGACCTCTACCCGTTGCAGGTCTGGTGCCGGCCGGCCTACGGCGACGTCATGGACGCGCAGCGCGAGCTGGGCAGCACGTCAGGTGGGAAGCCGACGTTCCAGTGGATCGAGGCCGCCCCGATGGAACACCAGTGCGCCGAGCAGAAGCAGCTCGACCCGACGCCGGCGACCGTGCGCGCCGAGACCTGGCTCGCGGTGGCGGGCGGCGCGGGCGCGATCGGTTACTTCCCGAACCACTGGTCGACGACAATCGGAACGGAGATCGCGCGCACCAACCGCGAGATCAAGGCGCTCAGCCAGGCGCTGCTCGCTCCCGTCGCGACTGCGAGCTCTGACGCTCCGGCGGTGCGAGTCTCCGCCCGGACGCTCAACGGAGCGACGTACGTCATCGCCGTCAACACCACCGACACGACCCTCCAGGCGAAGATCACCGTTCCAGGCATCGGTGGCCGCTCTCCTGTCGTCGTCGGCGGCGGCCAGGTCGTGGGCGCAGACGACCAGGGTTTCGCGGACAGCTTCGGCCCGCTCGCCGCTCGGGTCTACATCATCCCGCCCGCGGGCTGGTAACGCCATCCGCGCGAAAGCTTCGCTTTCGCGCGGGGATTAGGTACGGCGCTTCGCGCTGAACGTGCGCGGGCGGAGCCCGCGCACTCTTACGGTGTACGCGCCTGGCGCTTGTTCCCTTCCGTGCGGGCACGGGCGCTGAAGCGTCCGCGCCCGCATCAGCGCGCCTGCGGCTAAGGCCGCTGCGCGTGCCTTAGCCTCCGGCCTTGGTGGTCCGGGTTGGACGCGCGTTCACCGGCAAC
>JBGPYI010000076.1:0-8947 GCA_041493175.1 Gaiellaceae bacterium
ACACCTTCAGCGTCGGCGTCGTCCGCGACGCGATCGCGGCTGCTTCCGCAGATGAGGACGCGTGGTCGCTCCCCGTCGTGGGCGAGACCTTCGACGGCTTCCTCAACGACATCCGCGGCCAGCACGTGACCGCAGAGCACGCACACGCCGCGCTCGAGGGAGCGCACGACGGCGAAGTCGAAGAGGGGAACGTCGGCGGCGGCACCGGCATGGTGTGCCACGAATTCAAGGGCGGCATCGGGACGGCCTCGCGCACGGTTGACGGATACGTCGTGGGCGTGCTCGTCCAGGCGAACTACGGCCGGCGCGAGCGCTTCCGCGTCGACGGCGTCCCCGTTGGACGGCTGATCGGCGACCGGATTCCGCAGCCGAGAGGCGGCGCCGAATCGGGCTCGATCATCGGCATCGTCGCGACAGATGCGCCGCTCCTGCCGCATCAGTGCGACCGGCTCGCGCAGCGCGCGGGCTTAGGCGTCGGCCGGATGGGTGGGACGGCCGCTCATTCGAGCGGCGACATCTTCCTCGCGTTCGCGACCGGCAACCGTGGCCTGGCCGGGGAGGGCGAGATTCCCATCCGCATGCTCTCGGACACCGAGATCACGCCGTTCTACGACGCGGTGATCGAATCGACCGAGGAGGCGATCCTCAACGCGATGCTCGGCGCCGGGACCATGACCGGCCGAGACGGCAACACCGTGTACGCGCTCGAACCGGAGCTGCTTCAAGAAGCGCTCAGGCAATCCTGAGCCTGCGACGCTCGAGCGGGCGACCGCGCAGGGCACGGCGCTCTTCCTCGCTGAGCGCGTCGACCGGAGCCCAGCCGACGTACCCGCAGCGCGGGCAATCGGGGTTCGCCTGCCGCAGCGGATTGGGGGCCAGCTTTCTGTGACTACCGCAGCGGAGGCACTCGACGACGAGTGACTCCATGGCCTCATTTTCGTCGGGCGAGGAAGATCGGCGTCCCCCGACCGGGGGAGGGACGGCGCAGGCCGCGCCGCCCCTCCGAGGCCTCTACGGCTTGAGGGTGGCCGCGAAGACGTCCTGGGAGACCGGGCCGATGCCCGTCCACGAGATCGCGACGAGGTTCGTCAGCGAGTCGATGCCGAGGTAGTCGCCCATGAACGGGGAGTGCCCCGGGCCGCGCGGGGGCTGCGCGTCGCCGTCGATCCCGCTCTGGACGACGGTCTGGGACATCTGCGAGCCGCTCGCTGCAACCTGGCCGTAGACGGTGTCCATCAGGCCGGTCGCCTCGTCGTAGTCGTAGAACACGGTGTCGACCCGGCCGCCGGGGGTCACGACCATCCACGGCATGATCTGGTCGCGCGTTCCGCTCGTCAGCTGCAGCTGGGTCGGGAACGAGGCCCCGTGGTCGGTGGACTTCGCCAGGTACATGTGCAGGTGCCCTGACACGTCGTCGCCGGTGAGCTCGTAGACGGTGCCGCGCGAGTCCACGCCGATCGACGCCTGCATCGACGTCCGCCAGCTCTCGTTCGGGAACGTGATCGGAGCCGGAACGAGGTCCCGCACCTTGACGCTGCGGGTGAACGCGGTCTCGCCCGGGCGAAGCTGGCTGACCACGACCGCCTGCTCGCTCCACTCCTGCACGTGCTGCCAGATGCCGGCCGTCGAGTAGATGGTGCCGTCCGGTGCCCCAGCGAGCGACACGTCGAAGACGTCCGGGGCGTTCGACTTGTAGTCGGCGGCGATTCGATAGGGCCCGGACCACGCGGCGCCGCTCGAATCAGACACAAGGGCGTAAGAATTCGCCCGGAGACCGCTCCACGCGGTATAGGCGATCAGAGCACGGTTGTTGTAATGGTCGATCGTCATCATCGGGTGATCGAGGTTGCCGGCCTTCGTTGCCGCGTCGGCGACCTTTTGCGGAGCAGCCCAGGTCTGACCGCCGTTCTTCGACGTGGTGACGAAGAGCGCTGTCGGCTTCTTGTTGCTCCAGGCGTTGCACGTGAAGATGGCCGTCCCGTCGTTCAGGAAGCCGACGGAAGGATCGCCGGCGCCGAAGTCGTAGGTCGGGTTTCCTCCGGCGGGCGTCATCCCGCGCAGCCAGTCGCTCTGCCAGGTCTTCCCTCCGTCGGTCGTCCAGCCCACGCCGCAGGAGTTGCCGACGCCGTAGTCGTTCCAGCCGGCGATCATGTTCGCCTGATTCGTCGGGTTGATCGCGATGTCGACTTCGTTGTCGCCGTTACTGGCGGGCCCGTCGTTCGACATGTTCGCGAGCGTCAAGACCCGCGGCGCGGCCTGTGCTGCGGACACCCCGAAGATCAGCGCAAGCACGGCGATCGCGCTTGCGAGCACTCGAATCCTCATTACCCCTCCCTCTTCCGCTCCCCAGTTGAGCGCCGAGCTTACCTCCGCGCTGAATGACTGACTAGGGGGGATTCACTGGGCCGTCTCGGCCCCAGTGAATCGCTCGGCGGCCTCCAGCAGCTCGTCCCAGCTGCGGAGCTTCACCCGCGGACGGCCGAGCTTCTCGCCGGCAGAACGCTCGAGCTCGTCGATCGACGTCCAGCCCGGGTACATGACTGCCCGAGCGCCCCGCTCCGCGAGCAGTGCCTCGACCGCGTCGGCGGTGACCTGCTCCCGGTGCGAGACGCGTCCTTCGTGAACGTCCTCGAGCAGCTGCGTGACGGTCTCGGTCGCGTCCTTCTTGTTCGTGCCGATGATCCCTGTCGGGCCGCGCTTGATCCACCCCGCGCAGTACGCCGGAGGGACGTGGTTGCCGTCGGCGTCCACGACACGGCCGCGGTCGTTCCTGATCGTCCCTCGCCGCTCGTCGAAGGGAAGCTCGGGCAGCCCCACGCCGCGGTAGCCGACGCTGCGAAAGACGAGCTCGCACTCGAGCGTTTCGTGCTCATCAGTCGGCACCGCGACCAGGCGGCCGTCCTGCTCCTCGAGCCTGTTCCGCACGAGCTCGATCGACTCGACGCGGTGGTCGCCCTGAATCGCAATGGGTGAGGCGAGGAAGCGAAGCCGAAGGGTCACGGACTTACCCGTCGGCTCACGTGCCGCGAAGTCTCTCAGCACCTCCATGTTCCGCCGGGAATTCGTGTCGTGCTCGAGCGACGCTTCGCTTGCCGAGTCGAGCTCGAGCTCGGCGGGATCGACGACGACATCGGCACCGGCGAGCTCGCCGAGCTCCTTGAGCTCCTGCGTCGTCCACGAGGCCTGTGCCGGCCCACGGCGTCCCACCACCACGATGTCCCTGATCGTCGAGGCCCCAATCGCCTCGATCGCCGGGTCTGTGGTGTCCGTCGGCGCGAGCTCCTCGGGAGTCAGCGCCAGCATGCGTGCGACGTCGAGAGCGACGTTCCCGTTCCCGATCACGACGGCACGCCCGACGTTCAGGTCGAACTCGAGCTCCTGAAAGTCGGGGTGGCCGTTGTACCAGGCGACGAGCTCGGTGGCCGACCACGATCCGGGCAGGTCCTCGCCGGGGATGCCGAGCCGGCGATCGCTCTGGGCACCGAAGGCGTAGATGACGGCGTCGTAGAGCCGCGTCAGGTCGGCGTGCGACAGATCGCGGCCCACCTCGATGTTGCCGAAGAACCGGAAGCCGGGCTTCAGGGCGATCCGTTCGAAGGCGCGCGAGACGGTCTTCAGCTTCGGATGGTCGGGAGCGACGCCGAGCCGCACGAGACCCCAGGGCGTCGGCAGCCGCTCGATCATGTCCACCTCGACCGAGGCTTCCGCGTCGAGCAGTGCGCCGGCAGCGTAGAACCCGGCCGGCCCGGAACCGACCACGGCGACCCGTAGGGCGTCTTGGGTCATGGGGCCGATCGTAATTGCGCTTCTACCAAGGGCCGTAGAAGTGCGTGGGCTTCGCCCGCGCACGTTTCCCGCGAAGCGGCGTACTTAGAAACGGAGCGAAAGCGCAGCTTTCGCTACGCGCTACAGCCCGAGCCGCAGCCGCCGACGGCAGCTTCGGCCTCGGCGCCTTCTTCGACCTGGAAGGAGTGACCGCAGCCGCAGGACGAGCTGGCGTTCGGGTTGTTGATCGCGAACCCGGCCGCCTGAATGGAGTCGACGAAGTCGATCTCGGCGCCCTTGAGGTACGGCGCGCTGAACGGATCGACGACGACCTGAACGCCGTGCATCTCGAACTCGTGGTCGCCTTCGGCGGCGCCGCGGTCGAAGCCGAGCCCGTACTGGAAGCCCGAGCAGCCGCCGCCCTGGATGGCGACGCGAAGGACGCTGACATCCTCCTCCTCGGCGATCAGCTGCTTGATCTTGGCAGCCGCTGCCTCGGTGACGGTCATCAGCGGCAGGACTCTTTCCTGGAGCTCCATCGTGATCTGATCGTAGCAACGAGTCCGGCCTCCAGGGTACTCCGGGGGTCTCGCTTGTAACACTCGTCTCAGGCACGGTTGAGCGGTTTTCGCCATGCTTCGTGGCGTTGGAGGGAACCTGTTAGGTTCACCGTCGCCCAAGGGGAGGGACGCGTGCTCGACAACTGGCTGCCGTTCCTGATCTACACAGTTTTCGCGCTGCTCATTCCCGCATCGATGATGTGGTTGTCCTTCGTCCTCGCGACGCGACCGCACAAGCGCACGCGCTGGCGCGAGCTCCCCTTCGAGTCGGGCGTCTCAACAGGCGCGCCCCGAGTTCAGCGCTTCACGGTCAGCTTCTACCTCACGGCGATGCTCTTCATCGTCTTCGACATCGAGATCGTGTTCCTGTATCCGCTCGCGGTGATCCTCCATCAGCTCGCCTGGTTCGGCTTCCTGGAGTTCCTGTTCTTCATCGCGATCCTCGTGATCGCCTACGTCTACGTCTGGCGAAAGGGTGCGCTCGATTGGCAATAGAGGACGGGAAGAAGCTCCGCGACTACGGGCTTCAGTCCGAGCGCCTGCTCTGGCCGACGAAGGGCCCGGGCGTGTTCGAGCAGGAGGTCGCGGCAATCGAGCAGGCCGTCGGTCTCACGACGCTCGAGAAGGCCGTGGCCTGGGCACAGACGAAGTCGATGTGGCCCGACACATTCGGGCTCGCCTGCTGTGCGATCGAGATGATGTCGATCGTCTCGGCGCGCTACGACATCGCGCGCTTCGGGATGGAGGCCTTCCGCTCCTCGCCCCGCCAGGCCGACCTGCTGATCGTCTCCGGGCGCGTGGTGCACAAGATGGCCGCGCCGCTCCGCCAGGTCTACGACCAGATGCTGGAGCCGAAGTGGGTGATCGCCATGGGCGCGTGCGCCAGCTCCGGCGGCATGTTCAACAACTACACGACCCTCCAGGGCGTAGACAAGATCGTGGCGGTCGACGTGCACGTGCCGGGATGTCCACCCCGGCCGGAAGCGCTGATGGAAGGCATCGTCCGGCTCCACGAGAAGGTCATGGCCGGGATCCCGCCGGCCTACGAGATTCGCGGAGTGGCCTCCTGAACTACAACCGCGTCCCCGGGCTCGTGGAGGTTCAGGAACGACACGGCGAGACCACACTCGTCGTCGATGCGCCGCGTCTGGTGGAGGCCGCCCTGCACCTTCGGGACGAGCTGGGCTTCAACTTCCTCTCGGACGTCGCAGCTGCGGACTACCTCGGCTGGGGCGCGAAGGGCGTCTCCGGCTACATCGGCACACCACGTGGCCGCGACCTGAACGAACCTGCGACTCAGGGTTTCCAGCGTCTGCCGAAGCCGAAGCCGCACCGGTTCTCGGTCAGCTACCACCTGCTCGGAGTTCGCTCAGGCGCGCCGCGTGTGCGGCTGCAGGCCTGGGTCGACGACGGCGAGCAGGTTCCGAGCCTCGTCAACGTCTGGCCGACCGCCGACTGGCACGAGCGTGAGGCCTTCGACCTGATGGGCATCCGCTTCGACGGCCATCCGAACCAGCGCCGCATCCTCATGGACGACGACTGGGAAGGCCACCCGCTGCGCAAGGACTACCCGATCGGCGGCGAGCCGGTCCGGTTCTCCGGAGAGGAATAGGTGGCTCTCTGATGGCGATCGCTCCCAAGCGTCCGGAGATCTACGAGGGAACGCGTATCCCCTCGCCGATCCCGAGCGTGCTCGAAGTGCGCGAGGACCTGAGGACCTCGGAGGACGTCCTCACCGTGAACTTCGGGCCGAACCATCCCTCGACGCACGGCGTGCTGCGGCTCGTCGTCGACCTGCACGGCGAGGAGGTCGTCGGGCTCGCCGCAGTGATCGGCTACCTGCACACCGGCTTCGAAAAGAACATGGAGCAGAAGAGCTGGTGGAAGGCGATCACGTACGCGCCGCGCATCGACTACGTGGCCTTCCAGAACAACGAGCTCGTGTTCGTTTTGGCGATCGAGAAGCTGCTCGGGATCGAGGTGCCTTCGCGTGCAACCTGGATGCGCATGCTGCTCGCAGAGCTGAACAGGATCCACTCACATCTCGTCTGGCTCGGGACAGCGGCGCTCGAGCTCGGAGCGATCTCGATGTTCTGGTACTGCTTCCGGGAGCGCGATCGCATCCTCGATCTCTTCGAGCTCGTCGCCGGTTTCCGGATGCACACGCGCTACTTCCAGGTCGGCGGTCTCGCAGAGGACGTGCCGCCGGGCTTCTGGGACGAGTGCGCGAAGTTCGTCGAGTTGATGCCGAAGGCGGTCGACGACTACGAGGCGCTCGTCGATCGCAACGAGATCTGGCTCGAGCGCACCCAGGGCATCGGCCTCCTTTCTGCCGACGATGCGATCGCGCTCGGGCAGTCTGGACCGGTACTGCGCGGCTCGGGCGTCGACTGGGACCTCCGCCGCGCGCAGCCCTACCTGGCCTACGACCAGGTCGACTTCCACGTGCCCGTCTACCAGGAGGGAGACGTCTACGCGCGCTATCGCGTGCGGATGGAGGAGATGCGCGAGTCAGTGAAGATCGTCGACCAGGCCCTGCGGCGGATGCCGGGCGGACCGTGGATCGCGGACGACCGCAAGGTGGTCCTGCCGCCGCGCGAGGAGCTCCACACGTCCATGGAGTCCCTCATCCACCACTTCAAGATCGTCACGGAGGGCTTCCGCGTGCCGGAGGGCGAGGTGTACGTGACGATCGAGTCCCCACGCGGCGAGCTCGGTTGCTACGTCGTGTCGGACGGCGGGCCGAAGCCGTGGCGTGTGAAGTTCCGCGCCCCGTCGTTCGTCGCGCTGGAAGCTACCGCGACGTGCATGCGGCAGGCGCTGGTCGCCGACATGATCGCGGTCGTCGGCTCGCTGGACACCATCATGGGCGAGGTCGACCGGTGAGCGCCTACTACGAAGAGGTGCAGGAGATCAAGGCGCAGTATCCGAACTGGCGCTCGGCAACGCTGCCGGCGCTGCGGCTCGCGCAGGAGAAGCACGGCTATCTGTCCCCGGAGGCGTTGCGCGAATGTGCCGCCGCGTTAGGCACGACGCCGGCGTTCTGCGAAGCCGTCGCCTCCTTCTACGACATGCTGCATCTCGTGCCGGTGGGGCGGCACATGGTCGAGGTGTGCACGAACGTGTCATGCGCGCTCGTCGGCGCTCAGCAGGTACTCGAGAGCTTCGAGCAGGAGCTCGGCATCCGCGCGGGCGAAACGACCGAAGACGGTGAGGTCACGCTGCGGCCGGTCGAATGCCTGGGCGGCTGCGGCTGGGCGACGATCGTCGCGGTCGACCATCACTACCGCACACACGTGAAGCCCGCGGACGTGCCCGCGATCGTGCAGGAGCTGCGCAATGGCGACTGAGACGCGCATGGTCGTCATGGCCGGTGCCGACGAGCGGAACCTGACCAAGCTCGCCGAGTACGAGGCAGTCGGCGGCTACCGCGCAATCCAGAAGGCGCGCGGCATGACGCCGCAGGCCGTGATCGATGAGGTGATCGCGGCGGAGCTGCGCGGCCGTGGCGGCGCGTTCTTCCCCACCGGCCGGAAGTGGGCATTCGTCCCGAAGCCGGACCAGAACCCGAATCCGCACTACGTGGTCGTCAATGCCGACGAGTCCGAGCCGGGCAGCTTCAAGGACAACGAGATCATGGCGCGCGTCCCGCACCGGTTCTTCGAGGGCTGCCTCATTGCAGCGCACGCGATCGAGTCGGAGCACGTGTTCGTCTACATCCGCGGCGAGTACACCGGGCCGTACGAGATTCTGCTCGGCGCGCTGAAGGAGCTCGAGGCGCGCCCCGACCTGCGCGGGAACGTGACGATCGTGCTGCACCGCGGCGCCGGCGCGTACATCTGTGGCGAGGAAACAGCGCTGCTCGAGTCGCTCGAGGGCAAGCGTGGCCAGCCGCGCACGAAGCCCCCGTTTCCGGCAATCCAGGGTTTGTATGCATCGCCGACGGTCGTGAACAACGTCGAGACGCTGGCGACGCTGGCGCCCATCATCGAGATGGGCGGCACCGAGTACGCGAAGCTCGGCGTCCCCGATTCGCGCGGTACGCGGGTTGTCTCGATTTCAGGACATGTGGAGCGACCCGGGAACTACGAGATCGAGAACGGCACCAGCATGCGGGAGCTGATCTACGACCTCGGCGGCGGTGTCCCGGATGGACGCGAGCTCAAGGCCGTCATCCCCGGCGGCTCGTCGACCGTGATCCTGAAATGCGAAGAGATCGACGTGGGTTACGACTTCGACTCACTGCTGAAGCTCAACACCGCGATGGGCTCGGCCGGCGTTGTCGCGCTCGACGACCGCTGCTGCATGGTGCAGCTCGGCATCCGCATTTCGGAGTTCTACGAGCACGAGTCCTGCGGCAAGTGCACGCCGTGCCGTGAGGGGACGCGCTGGATGACGCAGATCCTGCGCCGGCTCGAGTCGGGTGAGGCGCTGCAGTCCGAGCTCGACCTCCTGCTGGACGTGTGCGACCGCATCAACGGCAAGTGCCTGTGCCCGCTGGGAGAGACCGCGGCGATCGCGGTCGCGAGCTACGTCGAGAAGTTCCGCGCGGAGTTCATCGCGCACGTCGAACAGGGCGGCTGTCCGTTCGGAGACTCGTCGCCGCTGCACGACGTGCTCGC
>JBGPYI010000205.1:0-3565 GCA_041493175.1 Gaiellaceae bacterium
CTAAGGCGACGGCAAGCCAGGTTAGCCTGGAGCTCTGCGGCCTAGGCTCCATAGGACAGGCATCGGCGCCGAAACCCGGCCGCTGTAGGGCTTCCGGCTAGGAAACGCGTTCGAACAGCGCGGCCTGGCCCTGCCCAACGCCAACGCAGAGCGTCGCAACTCCGTACCGGCCCCTGCGTCGGCGCAGCTCGTGCACCAGCGACACGACGAGCCGTGCACCGCTCATACCGAGCGGATGGCCCATGGCGATGGCGCCTCCGTTCACGTTCACCTTCTCTTCGTCGAGGCCCAGCTCCCGGATGACGGCCAGGCTTTGCGACGCGAACGCCTCGTTCAGCTCCACGAGATCGAGCTCGTCCACCGACACGCCTGCGCGATCGAGCAGCTTGCGCACTGCAGGCACAGGGCCGATGCCCATCACGCGCGGATCGACGCCGGCGACTGCGCTGGCTACGAAGCGGCCGAGCGGCTCGATCCCGAGTTCCCGCGCCTTCTCCTCGCTCGCGATCACGAGCGCGGCGGCGCCGTCGTTGATGCCGCTCGCATTGCCGGCAGTGACCGTTCCACCTTCGCGGAACGCAGGCTTCAAGGCTGCAAGCTTCTCGGCGCTCGTGTCGGGACGTGGGTGCTCGTCGCGCTCGACCCCGTTCACCGGGACGAGCTCGTCGTCGAAGCGGCCGGCCTTCGCCGCGGCCGCCCAACGCTGCTGCGAGCGCAATCCGAAAGCGTCCTGCTCCTCCCTCGAGACCTGCCAGCGCTCCGCGACGTTCTCGCCGGTCTCGCCCATCGACTCGAGCGGAAACTTCTCCTCGAGCCGCGGGTTGGGAAACCGCCATCCGAGCTGCGTGTCGTACATGGTCTCATCGCCGTACTCCGGCTTCGCCGTCACGAGCGGAGCGCGACTCATCGACTCGACGCCGCCCGCGACGAAGAGCTCGCCGTCTCCCGCCGCAATCGCATGACACGCAGAGACAATCGCGGACAGCCCCGACGCACAGAGGCGGTTGACAGTGATCCCCGCCACCGTCTCCGGCAGACCTGCGAGCAAAACGGCCATGCGCGCCACGTTGCGGTTGTCCTCGCCGGCCTGGTTCGCAGCACCGAAGTAGATGTCCTCGATCTGTTCGGCCGGCACACCCGCGCGCGCGACCGCCTCCGCAATCACGGTTGCTGCGAGGTCGTCCGGCCGCAGGCCCGAGAGAGCGCCGTCCTTGCGTCCGATCGGCGTCCGGACGCCCGAGAGGATGACCGCCCGGCTCACGTTCCGACGAATTCGACCAGTACCGGGTGTTCGTAGACCCCTGTCTCTTCGGCACGCCGCAACAGCTCGGCGACGGCCCGGCGCCCTTCGTCGCCGTAGTCGCACGTGAGCTCGTTCACGTACATCTCGATGAAGCGGTCCGCGGTCTGCGCATCGAGGTCGCGCGCGAAGCCGAGCGCGTACCGTGTCGCCTCATCGCGATGCTCGAGCCCTGCGGTGATCGACTCACGGAGAACGGTGGAGAGCTCGTCGAGCCGCGGCACGTCACGGCGCGCGACGTTCACTCCGAGCGGCAGCGGCAGACCTGTCTCGAGCAGCCACCACTCGCCGAGGTCGAGCACCTTCACGAGCCCCTCGTCTGCGTACGTCAGCTGGCCTTCGTGGATCAGCAAGCCCGCGGCCGCCGCGCCGGACTTGACCTCGTCGAGGATCCGGTCGAAGGCGAGCGCGCGATGCGCGAAAGGACCTCCGAGCGCCATTCCAAGCACGAGGAACGCGGTGGTCAGGCGTCCGGGAACGGCGATCTCGACATCGCGCAGCTCCTCCGGCGACAGTTCCTCGCGCGCGACGACGATCGGCCCGTAGCCCGACCCGATCGATGCACCGTGCGGCAGCAGCGCATACCGGTCCTGGACGAGCGGATACGTCGCAAGCGAGAGCGCCGTCACCTCGAGTCTGCCCTCGAGCGCCCACTCGTTCAGCACCTGGATGTCCTCGGGCACGAACTCGAATTCGAATCCCCGCGGGTCCACTCTGCCGGAAACCAGGCCCCAGGCCATGAACGCGTCGTCGGGATCTGCCGAATGGCCGATGCGGATGCGCACGATGGCCAGCCTAGTGCCGCCTCCGGTGCTGCTGTCGCGCTTCTGGGTCCGGGCCAGAACGCGACAAGTAGTGCCGGAGGCGGCACACTGTGACGGGATGGCCAAGCCGGCTCTCACCGACGCGATCCAGGACTACCTGCGGGAGATCTACAAGCTCGGCGTAGACGGCAGCCGGGTGTCCGTGACGGCACTGGCCAAACGCCAGGGCGTCTCTCCGGCCTCGGCCAGCGCAATGGTGAAGAAGCTCGCCGCGCTCGAGCTCGCAGTCCACCAGCCCTACCGCGGGATCGCGCTCACGAACGCCGGCGAGAAAGTGGCGCTCGAGGTCATCCGACACCACCGGCTGCTCGAGCTCTACCTCGCTGAGACGCTCGGCGTCGACGTGGAAGAGGTGCACAACGAAGCGGAACGGCTCGAGCACGCGTTGTCGGAAGAGCTGGAGGAGCGCATCGACAAGGCGCTCGGATTCCCGACGCACGATCCGCACGGTGACCCGATCCCCGACGCGAATCTCGAGTGGCCTAGCGGCGACCAAAAAACCAGCGCTCGAGCGGCTTCAACAGCTCGCCGCGGGTGAACGGCTTCAGGTGCTCGAGGCGGCCGTCGCTTTCCGAGACGGTGAGGTCGTCCTCGAGCGCGCCGTTCGCGGCGTCCAGCGCGTCGTTGAGCTCATAGCCTTCGAAAAGGTAGTCGTCGCGCCGCGGCTCGTCGCTGGCGCGGTTCTCCGGGTTGACGGCCCGGCCAACAGCCCAGATCGCGCCCTGCTTGCGCTCGATCCAGATGATGATCGTCTCCGCGGCGCCCGCATCGTCGACCCCGTGGACGACCCTCTCGGCGAAGCGACCCTCCGTCGATTTCCGCCTCACGGCGTCAAGGATACAATCGTCCCGATGCAGCGACTCGCAAGCTTGCTGCGCTCGCCGTTCTCCTTTCTCTTTGCCCGTTCGAGCACGGAGGAGCGTGTGGCGGCGTACGTCATCCGCGAGCACGGCCGCGGGCGCGGTCTCGGCGAGATTCTGGATGACCGGTACGTGCAGAACCGCCTCAGCCCACGGCAACGGCTACGCATGCTCGACCGCCCTGAGTTGATCCAGGCACTCGGAGACGAGACGGTCGAGGAAACCAGGCGCGACCTCGAATCCGCCCGCGCCGGCTAGATCTCTCTCCCGACCTTCCGTTCACGGGCGCGCTCCACGGCTGCCGCCGCTACGGCGACGTCCCAGGACGCGATCCCGTTCGACTTGAAGACGACGATGTCGTCCGGAGACTGACGACCCGGTAGCTCTCCCGAGACGACCTCGTGCAGCTCGTGTACCTCGAGCCAGTCGAGGACGCCCTGCTGAATCGGCTCGATCAGGTCGCCGGACTCCAGCCGCGCGGTCTCGAGCTGGTCGCAGCAGACGAACGCCGCGCGCTCGAGCACCGCGTTGTCGAGCTCGCGCGCCTCGGGCCGGTTCGCCCCGGCCGCGCAGACGAGCGC
>JBGPYI010000181.1:0-4862 GCA_041493175.1 Gaiellaceae bacterium
TCGTCGACGAGCTCAACCGCAACTACCACCGAGTCGACGGCTATCCCCTCAAGGAGAAGCTCAAGGAGGCACGTGAACGAGCAGGAACAGCAGCTGCTCCTGGAGATCGCTGACGACGAGCTGATCCTCGGCTGGCGCGACTCGGAATGGACGGGGATTGCACCGCTGCTAGAGGAGGACGTCGCCTTCTCGTCGATCGCGCAGAACGAGATCGGTCACGCGCGCGCTCTCTACGAGTTGGTCGCACGCGAGCGCGGCACGACCGCGGACGAGCTGGCATTCGACCGATCGCCGGACGAGTACCGCTGTGCGCCGATCGTCGAGCTGCGGTTGCTGGACTGGGACAAGACGATCGCGCGCCACTACCTGTACGAAGAAGCGGACGCGATCAGGCTCGAGAGACTGAAGCAGTCCGACGATCCCGAGATCGCCGGCCTTGCAGCGAAGATCGACCGCGAGGAGGCGTACCACCGCATCCACGCGCAGATGTGGTTCGACCGGCTGCAGGGCGAGCCCCGCTTCGCCGCCGCGCTCGCTGAGCTGCGACCGCAGGCAGCGGCCTTGCTCGACTCGGAGCTCCGCGGCGAGCACACGTCCGAGCTGCCTGAGTTATGGGAAGAGATGACGATGGTGCGGCGCTCGCAGCCGGCAGGAACGAAGTGGTAACCGCCGAGCAGGTGTGGGACGCCCTGTCGGAGATTCCGGATCCGGAGATCCCGGTGATCTCGCTCGTCGACCTCGGGGTCGTACGGGACGTGACCGTGGAAGACGGGCAAGTTCGAGTCGACTTCACGCCGACGTTCCTCGGCTGCCCCGCGCTCGAGGTCATGCGCGATGCGATGGCCGACCAGATTCGCGCGCTCGGCGCCGAGCCCGAGATCAACGTCTGCCTGGACGACTCGTGGTCGACCGACCGCATCACGCCTGAAGGGCGCGAGAAGCTGCGCGCCTCAGGCTTCGCGCCGCCGGCGCCACGCGAAGCAACCGCACCGACCCTCGTCCAGCTGCAGAGCAGCGTGCACAGGTGCCCTTACTGCGGGTCAGGGGAGACGCGGCTCGAGAACATCTTCGGGCCGACCCCCTGCAGGTCGCTGCGTTACTGCGCGACCTGCAGGCAGCCGTTCGAGCAGTTCAAGACGATCTAGGCCGGTGAGCTCGCCGCCCGTTCGGGCGCCTCGGCAGGCTGTGCGTCGCCCGCGCGCGTGTGCTCGATTGCCAGTCCTGCTCGTTTGTATTCCTCGGGAGCAACCGCGCGCTTCGGTAGGCTCGGACGCGTGAAGGTGGAGATCTACTACTGCCCCGTCTGAGACGGCTATGACCGCCGGGCCGCGAGTCTCGCGGCCGAGTTGAACGAGAGCACCGCGCACAAGGCCGAGGCCGTCTCGGGCGAGAAAAGTCAGTTCGACGTCGTCGCCGACGGGAACCTGATCTTCTCGAAGCAGGTGGAAGGCCGGTTCCCGGAGCACGACGAAATCATGCGGGCGCTGTCGTAACCTCCGGCGGCGCGAGCCGTGGGTAGGCGGAGGTGAGCAGCGTCGCGTAGGCCTGCGTCTCGAGCTGGTAGCGCAGGCAGAACGTCCCGAGCTCCTGCAGGCCCGCCGTCGTCCGGCCGAGCACCAGAGCGACGAACCAGGCCGCGACCGAGGCGATCGAGAGAACGACGTTGAACACGCTCGCAAGAACGAGCGCCGGCAGGGCGAGCGGCAGGCGGAACAGCGTCACGAGCCGTGGTTGCCGCGGCCGGTCGGGGAGCTCGATCCGGAACGGATGCTCCCGTGTGTGCAACGGATCCGGATACCGCGCCGAGAGCAGATCGAACCACGCCGTGACCTGCCCCTGGTAGCGCAAGAACGCACCGAGGAAACGATGGAGCCAGAACGGCAGCCTGCCCTCGATCAGAAGAGCGAGCCAGGCGACCGCGACGGCCGGCACGACGAGCACGCTCCAGATCGAGAGCACGAGGTAATGCGGAATGACGAGCAAGGCGCGGAGGAAGACGGCCGGCCGCCGCCGGCGCAGGGGCTCGCCGGCTTCGATCCGGACACGGCCGTCAGGCACGGTCGATACGGTAGTGGCTATGAGACGGGCATCTTTGATCGCGCTTGCGCTGGTTCTGCTTCCCGGCTGCGGCGGCGGGAGTGGCACGCCGCTCACGAAGGAGGAGTACGCGTCGAAGGCCGACGCGATCTGCGGCAAGTACAACCAGCAGATCAAATCGTTCGCGAACCCGAAGAGCCTGTCGGACCTGGCCAAGGTCGCCGACAAGACGCTGCCGATCCTCGATCACGCGATCGGGGACCTCAGCAAGCTCGAGCCGCCCGCAAGCGAGAAGGCGCTCTCCGATCAGTGGCTGGCGCAGGTGAGGAGTCTCAAGGCCGATCTGCAGGAGATTCGCGACAAGGCGAAGGCAGGCGACACGCAGGGCATGCAGGCGGTCGTCCCCAGGGCGTCAGACCACAATTCGAAGAGCAACGCTCTGGCGGGCCAGCTGGGCATGTCCGTCTGTAACAAGGACTAGGTACCCCGGAACCGCGGCGGCCGCTTCTCGAGGAACGCGGCGACGCCTTCCCTGAAGTCTTCCGTCTGGGTGGCGGCGGTCTGGAGCTCAGCCTCCCGTTCGAGTTGCTGCTCCAGTGTCGCATTGAGGGCGTGGTCGATCAGGCGCTTCGTCATGCCGATGCCGCGTGTCGGCAGCGCGGCGAGCTGCGCTGCGACCTCTGCGGCACGAGCCGGCAGCGCGTCCGCTTTCACGACCTCGGAGACGAGGCCCCACGCGTGCGCTTCCGTGGCTGTCAGCTTGCGGCCCGAGGCAAGCCATTCGAACGCACGCGCCGGCCCGAGGATGCGCGTGACGAAGTAGGAGCCGCCCGAATCCGGGACGAGCCCGATGTTGATGAAGGCCGGCACGAAGCTCGCAGAGTCGGCGGCGATGCGCAGATCGCACGCACACGCGAAGGACATCCCTGCGCCTGCGGCGGCCCCGTTCACCGCCGCGATCACGGGCTTCTCGAGCGCGCGAATCGCGAGCACGTTCGGGTGATAGGTCTTCCGGAGACGCGGGCCGATGTCGCCCGGAGCCTCACGGAACTCGGTCAGGTCCTGGCCGACGCAGAATCCGCGTCCGGCGCCGGTGATGACGACCGCGCGGACGTCGGGGCCGCGCGCCTCCTTCAATGCAGCCGCGAGACCCTGGTGCATCTCGGCGTTGAAGGCGTTGAGGACGTCCGGTCGGTTGAGTGTGATCGTGAGGACAGCGCCCTCGCGACTCGTCTCGACCTCGGCCATCGCGAGGACTTTCGCAGATCGACGTAGCCATCGGCGGCGTTGCTAGCTTGGCCGGATGGAGGTCACGTTCATCTCTTCGCCGCCCAGTGAGGTCTCCGAGGAGGAAGCGCTCGACGCCTACTCGCTGGCCGTCACAACCGTCGCGGAGCGACTTTCGCCGTCGGTCGCCAACCTCCGAATCTCCCGCCGCGCCCGCGGCGGCCGCATTCTCGCCGGAGGCGGCAGCGGCGTCGTGATCACGCCGGACGGCTTCACGCTCACGTCTGCGCACGTCGTCGCGCGCACCGAGGGCCATGGTCGCGCCTCCTTCGTCGACGGGCGCGAGCTCGAGTTCGAAGTCGTCGGCTCCGACCCGCTCTCCGACCTAGCAGTTCTGCGCGTCGACGAACGTGATCTCGTCCCCGCCGAGCTCGGCGATGCAGAGCGGCTGCGAGTGGGCCAGCTCGTCGTCGCGATCGGCAACCCTCACGGTTTCACGGGCTCGGTGACCGCCGGCGTCGTCTCGGCGCTCGGCCGCTCGTTGCCCACGCGCTCCGGCGCGAACGTGCGCGTGGTCGACAACGTCATCCAGACGGACGCGGCGCTGAATCCCGGGAACTCGGGCGGAGCGCTCGCCGACGGGCGCGGACGCGTCGTCGGGATCAACACGGCCGTCGCAGGCGTGGGGCTCGGCCTCGCCGTCCCGATCAATGCCGCCACGCGAGGCATCGTGGCGGCACTGATGACGGAAGGACGGTTCCGCCGCGCCTACCTCGGTATCGCGGGCGGCCCCAGGCCCCTGCCGCCGCGGCTCGCGCGCGAGCTGGGGCGGAAGAGCGGTGTCGAGATCGCACAGGTGGTCGAAGGCGGCCCCGCCGACCGCGCCGGAATGCGCGCCGAAGACCTGATCGTCGAGCTCGGCGGGACGCCGATCGAGGGCATGGACGACCTGCAGCGGGTCGTCGTCAGCGAGGTGATCGGCCGCGCCGTTCGCGCGAAGGTCGTGCGCGGCGGACTCGAGCGCGAGCTCGAGCTCGTGCCGGCAGAACTCGAGGCCTAGCGTCCCTTGAAGTTCGGCTTCCGCTTCTCGACGAACGCGGAGAGCCCTTCGCCCGCGTCCTCCGAGGCCCGAGCGAGGTAGAACGAACGCCGCTCGAAGTCGATCCCTGCTGAGAGCGGCGTCTCGAA
This sequence comes from Gaiellaceae bacterium, assembly GCA_041493175.1. Taxonomy (GTDB): domain Bacteria; phylum Actinomycetota; class Thermoleophilia; order Gaiellales; family Gaiellaceae; genus 3-1-20CM-4-69-9. The sequence continues at coordinate 4,453 of JBGPYI010000181.1, forward strand.
CGCCTCGTCGATCGCCTCCTTGGCGAGCCTGACGGAGACGGGGCTCTTCGCCGCGATCTCTCCGGCGACGCGCTTCGCCGCCTCGAGCCACGCCTCTTGAGCGACGACCCGCGCGACCAGGCCGAGGTCGCGCGCTTCGTCCGCACCGAGCATGCGGCCGCTCAGGATCATGTCCATCGCGACCGCCTTGCCGACCGCGCGGGTCAGGCGTTGCGTACCGCCCGCGCCGGGCATGACCCCGAGGTTGATCTCTGGCTGGCCGAACTTGGCCGACTCGGAGGCGACGATCAGGTCGCACGCCATCGCGAGCTCGCACCCGCCGCCGAGGCAGAAGCCGGACACGGCCGCGACGAGCGGCGTGCGCAGGCTGCGGATGGCGTCCCACCGGTCGATGCGGCGGTCCAGGTACA
>JBGPYI010000151.1:0-5992 GCA_041493175.1 Gaiellaceae bacterium
CCGAGCCTGTTCGGCTGGACGAACAAGGTGCCGAAGTACGCGTACAACCCGACGAAGGCGAAGGAACTGCTGAACTCGTCGAGCTGTCACGTGCCGTGCAAGATCGACTTCTGGTATCCGACGGCTGTTTCGCGTCCGTACATGCCGGACCCGAAGCGGAATTTCGAGGCGTTTGCAGCCAGCCTCGAGAACTCCGGCTTCAGCGTCACCGCGCACAGCGCGCCGTGGCGTCCGACGTACGTACCGAAGGTCAACGAAGGAACTGCCGGCGATCTCAACCTCATCGGCTGGACCGGTGACTACGGGGATCCCGACAACTTCCTCGGGACGTTCTTCCGGAACTTCAACCCGCAGTTCGGGTTCAACAACTCGGCGATCACGGGGATCCTCGACCGTGCGCTGAACGAACCGAACTTCTCCAAGCGGGTGAAGCTCTACCAGCAGGCGAACGTTCTGATCATGAAGTACCTGCCCGGCATTCCGTATGCGCACGCGACTCCGGCCCTCGGACTCGAGAAGCGCATCCAGAATCTGATTGCGACGCCGGTGGGAGGAACCTGGTTCCAGTTCACCTCGTTCGGAGGTCAGTAACCAGATAAAGGCGCAGCCGGTGGACGACTAGTTCCATGCTTCGGTACGTCGTCCGCCGGCTGTTCCTGCTTGTTCCGATCTTGATCGGCGTGTCGCTCCTGATCTTCTTCTGGATCAGGGCGCTGCCGGGCAACCCGGCCGACGCGCTGCTCGGTGAACGCTCCAACGCTCAGCTCGTCCAGCAGTACAAGCAGCGCTACGGGCTCGACCGGCCGATTCCGGTCCAGTACTGGGACTACGTCAAGACAACCCTCCAGGGTGACCTCGGCACAAGCATCTCGACCCGCCGGCAGGTGACTTCGGAAATCAGGCAGCGTTTTCCCGCAACTATCGAGCTCGCGGTCGCCGCGATGATCTTCGCCGTCGCCTTAGGCATTCCACTCGGGTTCTTCGCCGCCAAACGTCACGGCGGAGTCTTCGACAACTTAACGATGATCGGTTCCCTGCTCGGGATCTCGGTCCCGATCTTCTTCCTGGCGATCATCCTCAAGTACCTCTTTGCCGTGCGCTGGCACTGGTTACCGAGCGTCGGCAGAACCGACGTGCTGATCAACTCGAAGCATCCGACGAACTTCTACGTCCTCGACGCGCTGATCGAGCGCGACTGGCATGCACTGTGGGACGTGATCAGACACCTGATCCTCCCGGCCATCGCACTCGGGTCGATCCCGCTCGCCATCATCACGCGGATTACGCGCGCCGCCGTGCTGGATGTGCAAAACGAGGACTACGTCCGCACCGCGCGCGCCAAGGGGCTGCCGCCGCTCACCGTCGACCGTCGCCACGTGTTGCGGAACGCGATGCTCCCGGTCTCGACGATCATCGGCCTGCAGACCGGGCTGTTGCTCTCGGGGGCGGTCTTGACGGAGACCGTGTTCGCGTACCCGGGGATGGGCTCGTGGTTACGTGACGCGATCTTCAACAGCGACTACCCCGTGCTCCAGGGCGGCATTCTCTTCCTCGCGCTCGTGTTCGTCCTCGTGAACCTGATCGTGGACATCTCCTACGCGATCATCAACCCGCGTATCCGGTACAGCTGAATGTCGGTCGCTCGCCTTCGGCTCGCTCCCGTGAGGGAAACCATGTTTCCCTCACGGGCTCCCTTCTTTAGGGGTGGCCTCAGCTCCCGCGCCGCTGAGATCGCCGCGGGTGCTGAGGAGAAAAAGAGGGGAAACCCCAGGGTTTCCCCTTACGCCCCTTCCCTGACTCATCGGCCGAGGTTCGGCCGATGAGCGTCGCCGAGTTCGAAGCACGAGAGCTCCAGCTCGAGGCCCCGAGCGGGCTTTGGGGCGAGGCCTGGTACCGCCTGGTCCGCAATCCGGGCGCCATCCTCGGTGCGTTCTTCGTGTCCGTCTTCGTGACCTGCGCGGTGTTTGCGCCGGTGATTGCGCCGTACGGGCCCAAGGAGCAGAACCTGTCGCTGCTGAACGCCGGCAAGCCGGTTGGCTCGAGCTCGGGCCATTGGTTCGGCGTCGATCTGCTCGGGCGCGACGAGTTCTCGCGGATCATCTACGGCGCCCGGTTCTCGCTGCTCATCGGCGTGGTGTCCGTGACGATCGGCCTGTCGATCGGCCTGCTGCTCGGAGCGACCGCCGGCTATCTCGGTGGGTTGATCGACTCCGTGATCATGCGCGCGATGGACATCATGCTGGCGATCCCCGGGCTGCTCTTCGCAATCGGGATCGTCGCCATGCTCGGGCCCGGACTCACTCAGATCATGATCGCGGTCGGAGTCGTCAACATCCCGATCTTCGCACGCTTGTTACGCGGTTCGGTCCTGGCGCAGCGAGAGAACGACTTCGTGCTCGCGGCGCGCTCGGTCGGCGTCAGACGACGCGTGATCCTGTTCTCGCACATCCTCCCGAACGCGATCTCGCCCGTCATCGTGCAGGGGACGCTCGCGATGGCGACGGCGATCATCGACGTCGCGGGCCTCGGGTTCCTGGGCCTGGGGCCGCAGGACCCGGCGACTCCCGAGTGGGGGACGATGCTGACCGACGTGAACGACTACCTCAACGTCGCCCCATTTCTCGCGATCATCCCCGGCATCGCGATCGTCTTCTCCGTGCTTGGGTTCAACCTGATCGGGGACGGGTTGCGCGAGGCGCTGGATCCAAAGCTGCGAACGCGTGGCTAGAACCGCGCTCCTCTCCGTCGAGGACCTAACCGTCCGCTTCTGGACGCGGCGGGGCACCGTGTACGCCGTCAACGGCATTTCCTTCGACATCGCCCCCGGAGAGACGCTCGGGATCGTCGGCGAGTCGGGCTGCGGGAAGAGCGTGACATCGCTCGCAATCCTCGGCTTGCTGGCCCGCAACGGAAGAGTCGAGTCTGGCTCTGCGACCTTCGAGGGTACTGATCTCCTTCGCCAGAGCGACCGCGCGCTGCGCCGCATTCGGGGCCGCGAGATCTCGATGATCTTTCAGGACCCGATGACCTCCCTGAACCCGGTCCTGACGATCGGGCGGCAGATTAGGGAATCACTCGAGACGCATTTCGACATGAACCGCAAGGACGCCGAGAAGCGCGCTGCGGAGTTGCTCGACCGCGTCGGCATTCCGAGCGCGAAGGCTCGGCTCCGCGACTATCCGCACCAGTTCTCCGGCGGCATGCGGCAGCGCGCGATGATTGCGATGGCGCTCGCCTGCGAGCCGAAGCTTATGATCGCCGACGAGCCGACAACCGCGCTCGACGTGACGATCCAGGCGCAGATTCTCGACCTCTTGCGCGAGTTGGTCGCGGAGGAGAACGCGGCCCTGATCCTGATCACCCACGACCTCGGCGTCGTTGCGGGAATGTGCGAGCGCGTGAACGTGATGTACGCGGGCATGTTCATGGAGACCGGCTCGGCGGAGCAGCTGTTCGGGTCGCCCCGTCACCCGTACACGCTTGGTCTCCTCCAGAGCGTCCCGCGCCTCGACGCCGGGCGACGCTTGCGGCTGCATCCGATCGACGGGTCGCCGCCGAACATGCTCAGGCAACCCACGGCCTGTCCGTTTCAGCCCCGCTGCAGATATGAGGTCGACCTGTCGCGGCGGGAAGTGCCTCAGCTCCTCGAGATCGAGCCCGGCCACAGGGTGGCGTGTTTCAACCCCGTGCCGGTCGAGGAATGGGACCGCAGCCGCGCGGCGGCAACAGCGTGACGAACACGAACGGCGCAGGCCCGCTCGTCGAGCTCGAGCACCTGAAGGTCTACTTCCCGATCAAGAGCGGAATCATCCTTGACCGCCATGTCGGCGACATCCGGGCGGTCGACGACGTCTCGTTGACGATCCGCCGCGGCGAGACGGTCGGCCTGGTCGGCGAGTCGGGCTGCGGGAAGTCGACGGTGGGCCGGACCATCCTTCGCCTCTACAAGCCGACCGCCGGTCGCATTCTGTTCGAAGGGCGCGACATCTCGCAGCTGGGAGAGAACGAGATGCGGCCGCTTCGCCGCCGCATGCAGATGGTCTTCCAGGATCCGTATGCGTCGCTCAATCCCCGCCACAGCGTGGGCCGGATCGTCGGGGAGCCCCTGCGCAGCCATGGACTGGCGAACAGGCGCGAGGCAAACGCGCGGGTGCGCGACCTCCTGAAGATCGTCGGCCTCCCCGCCGACGCGGCGGGGCGGTACCCGCACGAGTTTTCGGGCGGTCAGCGCCAGCGCATCGGTCTGGCGCGCGCGATCGCGCTCAATCCCGACTTCGTCGTCGCAGACGAACCCGTGTCCGCGCTGGACGTCTCGATCCAGGCGCAGATCATCAACCTGCTCGAGCAGCTGCAGGAGGAGTTCGACCTCACGTACCTCTTCATCGCGCACGACCTCGCCGTCGTGCGGCACATCTCCGATCGCATCGCGGTGATGTATCTCGGTTGGATCGTCGAGGTGTCGTCGGCGGCCGAGCTCTACGAGAACCCGTTGCATCCATACACGATCTCGTTGCTGTCGGCGGTGCCGATCCCCGACCCGATCGTCGAGCGGCAGCGCCAGCCGATCCTGCTCGCCGGCGATCTGCCGAGCCCGGCGAATCCGCCCGCAGCGTGCAGGTTCCACACGCGGTGTCCGTTCGTGCAGCCGACGCGCTGCCGGGAGGAGATCCCCCCGCTGCGCAAGCTCTCCAGCGGGCACGAGGTCGCGTGCCACTGGGCAGAGGAGATCAACGAGGGCCGCATCAAGCCGCGCGAGCGCGAGCCCGTGCTCGAGGCTCCGCTCCCAGCACCGGTGGAAGGGCCGCCGCCAGTCTAGGCGGCTCGTCCGGCCCCGTTCGGCGGCGCCTGGGCCGCGATCACGCGGCGCGCTGCTGCGTCCTCAGTCGCGCCCGGGCTGTCTAGCCCGAGCACTCCCTGCGTCCTTGCATCGCTTGGTGCTCGCGACCCAGGCATCCACCAACGAGACTGGACGAGCCGCAGAATCGCCTTGGCCTCGAGCGGCGCGACTCGTAGCTCGGGCGGCGGGCGGCGGAGGAACGTTCCGATCACGAGCAGTGCATCGAGGTCCTCGGCCGCCAGGTGGTCCGGTGTCGCACAGTTCGTCTCGGCGAGCCCCGCGTCGACTTCGAGGCGGGCTCCTTCACCGCGCGGGAGCGTGCGAACGGCGGCAACGCGTCCGCCGGCGACGAAGATCCCCCGCGCGAAACCGGGCTCGACGGCGGGGACGACGAGGCAACAGCGCGCGTGGCGCAACCGCTCGAGGCGGCGAAGAGAGCCGAGGATCTGCTCGAGCGCGCTGATGCGGTCGCGCAGACGGGCTGCGTCCTCGTAACGCCGGCAGTCCGCAAGGTGACGCAGGCGCGCGTGCAAGCGCGGCAGCGCGAGCTCGGGACGCTCCAGCTCCTCCTCGGAGGCGCCGTCGAGCGCACGGCATGCCAGCCGCGCACGCGTGCGGCTGCGGATCGGGCCCAGAGGAGTCGGTGTCTGCGAGCAGACGAGCTTGTCGCCCCGGCGGCGCAGATACACGTAGCGATCGGGCCGCGCATTGCGCGCGTTGGCGACCGGGCGCAGCTCGCGTAGAAGCCGCAACTCCTCGAGTGCGGCCTCGACCTCTGAGCCGGTCGGGCGCCACTCGATTCGCTCGAGCGCAGCCAGTGCAGCCTCGACGGCGGGCCGCTGCCGGTCGGAACGGAAGTACGACCGGAGCCGCGCCCGCAGGTCGCGCGCGCGACCCACGTACAGGACCTGATCGTGGCGGTCACGGAAGAGGTAGACGCCCGGCGAGGTCGGAGCACCGAAGGCAAGCGTTCGCTTTGCGTACACCTTGCGCACGCGGGGCGCGGCCAGGTCGACGAGATCTGCGACGGTGCGAGCGCCGCGTTCCTGCGCCAACCCGATCAGCTGCAGCAGGATCTCCGCCGTCGCTTGCGCATCGGGAAGCGCGCGGTGACAAGGGCGTGCCGCGGTGCCGAAGAACTGCGCGAGCGACTCG
>JBGPYI010000183.1:0-4755 GCA_041493175.1 Gaiellaceae bacterium
AGGGTTTTCCGCAGGCGCTCCGACTGGTCGATGCCATACACGAGATTCACAAGGGCTAACTGGAGAGACAAACCCTCCGGCTCACGCTACGCGACTGCTCTCGTCATGGTCGCGCGTCTGGTGGGTGCAGGCGCTCGCTGACCTGCGTGCGTGGGCCTTCTAGCCCGGCTGCGGCACGAGCCGAATCTGCACGAAATATTTCAAGAAGAGCACGACGATGATGCAGGCGAGGATCACCTTCACGACGAAGGGCATCCCGCCGCCCGTAATCGGACGCGTCATCGACCGGCCGTGGTTTGTCGAACGCCGGCTCGCAGTCGACGTCGATCGCCGGCACGTGCTCGTGCTCGCGGTCACGCACTCGCCGGCCAAAGCCGGGCCAGCTAGCATGCTCTGCGTGGCGATGGGCGAGAGCGCCGGAGGCCACCCCTTCCCGCCGATGAGCGAGCGTTGGGCGGCGATTCTCCGTGGTGAACACCCGCTTCGTTTTGCCCAACGCGCTGGGCGGCGCGCATTCGCCGTGGCACCCGGCTCGACGCGTTGCAAGCTCTGTAATGCGCCGTTCACCGGAATCTCCGCTGCCGCTTTCAGGGTTTGCGGTTATGGGCAGTCACGGAAGAATCCGCGTCTCTGCGCTCGCTGCGTCGAATCCGCTCCCGAAGGAGGTGCGGTCGTCCCGCTGTCGGTCCTCTTTGCCGACGTGCGCGGCTACACGTCTCTGACCGAGCGGCTCGGTACCATCGGGGCAACGGCTCTCGTAAACCGCTTCTACGAGGCAGCCTCGAAAGCGTTTCTACCGTTCGAAGGGCTGCTCGGCCAGATCGCGGGGGATGAAGTCATGGTGCTCTTCGTCCCGGGTCTCGCGGGTCGCTCGTATCGAGAGAAGGCCGTCCGGGCCGGGGCGTCCCTCCTCGACGCAGCCGGCTACGCCAAGTCGACGTCGAGTTGGATCGACGTGGGAGTCGGGATCGCGAGCGGGGAAGAATTCGTAGGGAACGTCGGCGGCGGCGGCTTCAAGGACTTCACCGCGATCGGGGATGTGACGAATACCGCTGCGAGGTTGACGTCCGCCGCGCAGGCGGGAGAGATCGTGCTGGACGCGGCCACCCACGCTTCCGTAGCGGACGACTACCCGGCAGCCGAGAGAGAACTACTTTCCTTGAAGGGCAAGGGAGCTGCCGTCGAGGCCTTCCGGCTTCGACTCGGCTAGGGCGTCGTTATCGTCATCGTATTTCCGGTCTGCCTGGGCATCGGCGAGTTTGACTCTTTGCCCTTCATGACGACGGGAGCAAGTCCGGCTGCGACCATCGCTCCGATCCCAACGAGTGTTGCAACCTGACGCACGCGTCGACGGTTCGCACGCACGAAAACGATCACCGCAAGAACGACGATGCCAACGTCGATCAGCGAGCTGATCCACCAGGGCCACCACCAGTCCCGAGCCACAACCCGAAGTATGATGCTTTTGCAGCGACCTGAACATGCTGCCGCCCCCTTTCTGACGTCCGACACAAGGAGAGCAGATGCTCAAGAGAAGGAATCTCTGGATGCTGCCGGCCGCGATCGGAGCGTTCATGACGTTTGTGTCGGTCGGTCTCGTCCTTGCCTACGGCGTCCCCAAGATCTTCTCCGACGAGACTGCCTCTGCGACGCCGAACCTGGGGTTCGCGACCACGGTCCTCGCCCGGGGTGCCTTCGGCGAGAACTTCACCTTCGGAACGCCCGTGGTTGTCGTCGTCAAGCGGAAGGTCAGAATCAAGACGAAAAGTGGGGTTGTCACGAGGACGGTCAAGATCAAGGTTGACTCCATCCAGAGAGCCATCACGTGCACACCGACGAACCCATGCGACACGGCGTTTCAGCAGGCGACGATTCAGCCGGGAGGGTCGTCTGGCTGGCATACGCACCCAGGCGCGACCTTCGTCGCCGTAGCCCAGGGGGAGGGCACGCTGTATCGCGTCATCGGCTCGGGCTGCTCAGCGACGAAGATTGGCGTCGGGACGGGCTTTGCTCAGATGCCGAGCGAGCTTCACGTCGTCCGGAACGAGGGATCGGTCCCGTTCGTCGTGTACACGCTCTACGTCCTCCCGCCCGGTACGCCGAACACGGGAATCAGAGTCGACCAGCCGCAGCCGACGGCCTGCCCCTCGATTCACTAGACGGCTCGGGGCGCTCGACGTGGGCCGGGGTGAAAGCGCGGCCTGCGAGTTGCTCAGGACTGAGTGATCGTTAGCGGCAGAATGCTTCTCGGCGCTTCGCTCGTCCGAGGGATGCGCGCCTAGCCGGAGTCGGCCAAGATGGGCATGGAGGAAAGGCGGTTGGCGAGTCGATGCTATACTGGCCGCGCGTCAGGCAGCGTGACGAATCCGCTGCAAATGGCGCTTTTTCCATGAAACGATCCATTCTTCTTTCGTTCCTCTCGCTCGCGCTCGTCGCCGCCGGCTGCGGTGGGACCTCCGCGGCGAGGCTGAGCTCGAATGACGCCGCGGTCGTCGGCTCGAAACAGATCACGAAGGACCAGTTCCAGGGGCTCATGGACCGCGCGAAGAAGAGCTACGACGCGCAGAAGCGCGCCTTCCCGAAGCCCGGCTCCGCCGAGTACGAGCAGCTCAAGGGCCAGGCGGTGACGTTCCTGCTCCAGCGGGCCGAGTTCGAGCAAGAGGCCGACGCGATGGGGATCAAGGTCACCGACGACACGGTGAACAAGCGCATCGAGCAGCTGAAGAAGCAGTTCTACGGCGGCAGCGAGCAGCGCTACCAGAAGACGCTCTCACAGCAAGGGCTGACCGAGGATCAGGCCAAGGAAGAGGTGCGCGCCCAGTTGATCTCGGAGGCGCTGTTCAAGAAGGTGACGAGCAACGTCAAGGTGTCGAAGGAAGAGGTCAAGGCCTACTACAACTCGCACAAGTCGCAGTACGGGCAGCCGCAGACGCGCGAGGTGCGTCACATCCTCGTGGCCAAGAAGGACCTTGCCGACAAGCTCTACGCACAGCTGAAGTCGGGCGCGAACTTCGCCGCGCTGGCGAAGAAGTACTCGAAGGATCCGGGCTCCGCGTCGAACGGCGGCAAGCTGACCATTTCCAAGGGACAGACCGTCCCGGCCTTCGACAAGACCGCCTTCAGCCTGAAGAAGGGCGAGCTGTCACAGCCGATCCACACGCAATACGGCTACCACATCATCGAGGCGCTCTCCGACGTCAAGGCCGCGCAGACGACCTCACTGAGCAAGGTCGAGTCGTCGATCAAGCAGCAGCTCGAGCAGCAGCGCAAGAACGAAGTGATGACGAAGTGGGTCGAGACGAAGAAGAAGAGTTTTTGCAAGTCGGGCATCAAGTACCAGGTCGGGTACCAGCCCAACCCGGATCCCTGCGTGACGCTCACGGGCGCGACCACCACGACGTCAAAGTAAGTGGGCCTCGCCGAGGCGCTCGTCGACCTCCAGGAGCTGACCGAGCGGCTGCGCCGCGAGTGTCCCTGGGATCGCGAGCAGACCGAGCGCACGATCGTTCCGCACACCGTCGAGGAGGCCTACGAGGTAGCCGACGCGGCGATCGGCGGGGATGACGCGAAGCTCGCGGACGAGCTCGGCGACCTGCTGTTCCAGGTGTACTTTCTGGCCCTTCTCCTGGCGGAGAAGGGCCAACTGGGGTTGGAGGACATTGCCCGCGGGGTTCAGCAAAAGTTGGTGCGCCGGCATCCTCATGTGTTTGGCGGCGCTGAGTTGAGTTCCGCGGGCGAGGTGAGGCTCTCTTGGGAAAACAGCAAGCGCGACCTGGAAGGTCGCGCAGGGATCTTCCACGACGTGCCCGACTCGCTCCCGGCGTTGCTCTATGCGCGCAAGGTGCAGCGGCGCGCTGCGGCGATCGACTTCGAGTATCCGGACACCGCCGGCGCACTCGCGGATCTCGACGACGAGGTGCGGGAGTTGAAGGAGGCGCTCGCCGAGGCCGGCGAGATTGCGCCGGAGACGGAGCCGCCCGCGCACGTGTTCGAGGAGATGGGGGACGTGCTCTTCGCGGCTGTCAACGTCGCGCGGCGCCTGAACGTCGATCCCGAGCTCGCATTACGCGGCATGTCACGCCGGTTCGTCGAACGGGTGGAGCGCGCCGAGGGCTATGCCGCCGACGAAGGGAAGTCGTTCGCCGAGCTGCCGCTGGAAGCGCAAGACCGCTACTTCGATCGCGCCAAGGAGGAGTTCGAATGAGCGCGTCCTCGATTGCACGTGTACACGGGCGCCAGATTCTCGACTCGCGTGGAAATCCGACCGTTGAAGTGGATGTCGTGCTCGAGTCCGGCGCGATCGGGCGCGCGGCGGTGCCTTCCGGCGCGTCCACCGGACAGTTCGAAGCCGTCGAGCTGCGGGACGGCGACGAGCGCTCGTACCGCGGCAAGGGGGTTCTCAACGCCGTCCGCAATGTCGAGACGGAGATCGCCGGTGCGGTCGCCGGGCTCGACGCCGAAGACCAGCGCGCGGTGGACCTGAGGCTGATCGAGCTCGACGGGACGAAGAACAAGTCACGCCTCGGGGCCAACGCGATTCTCGGCGTGTCGCTGGCCACTGCAAAGGCCGGGGCAGCGCACTCGGGTGTCTCACTGTTCCGCTGGATCGGCGGGGTCGGCGCCCACGTCTTGCCCGTGCCGATGATGAACGTGATCAACGGCGGCGCGCACGCCCAGAACTCACTCGACCTGCAGGAGTTCATGCTCGTTCCGGCCGGCGCGGATTCGTTTGCCGAAGGATTGAGGATCGGCGCG
>JBGPYI010000087.1:0-8382 GCA_041493175.1 Gaiellaceae bacterium
CGCTCCATGAACAGCTTCCAGATCGTCGCCGGGAAGGTCGGCCCCGACACCGAGATGCCGTGCACGGACGTCATCGGGATCTCTCCCTGCGGATAACCGATCCAGATCGTCGCCTCGAGCCCGGGAAGGAAACCGCAGAACCAGGCGTCGGCGTAGCCATCGGTCGTCCCGGTCTTGCCGGCGGACGTCCTGCCGAAGTAGGCCCCGACGCCGGTGCCGCTCGTCATGTTCTCCTCGAGGATCCGCACGACCTCCGCGGCGACCCAGTCCGGTACGGCGCGCTTGCGCTGCGGAACTCCCCAGCCCGCTTCGGTGTCGACCTTGCCGCCGGGCAGGACGACCTTGCGGATCGCCATCGGCTTCGAGTAGATGCCGCCGGCCGCCAGAGTCGAGTACACGGAGGCCATGTCCATCGGGGTCACGACGCGCGAGCCGAGACCCATCGACGGCACGTACGCCCCCTCGCTCGTGCGCAGGTCGGTGCGGACACCGAGCCGGTAGGCGATGTCCGCGATGTTCTCGGGACCGACGTCGAGAGAGAGTCGTGCGTAGACGCTGTTGTCGGAGCGCAGAGTTCCGCTCTCGATCGATGTCGGACCGATGTAGGAGTGGTCGTAGGTCTGAGGACACCAGGCCGTCGGCGGATTGGTGTCGCATGAACCGGTTTGGGTCGGGTCGTATTTGAACGGAGCGGAGAGGTACGTCGTCGACGGGCTGATGCCCTGCGAGATCGCTGTCGTCAGCACGATTGTCTTGAACGTCGACCCCGGCTGGCGGCGTGCGGACGACGCAAAGTTCACCTGGTTCTTCGGGTTGCCCGGGCTCACCTCGGTCATCGCGCGAATCGCGCCGTTGCTCGGGTTGATCGAGACGATCGCCGCTGCGGGATCGCTCGAGTACGGCAGCGTGCGCTTGATCGCGTCCAAGGCGAAGCGCTGCAGACGGGGATCGATGGTCGTGTACACCTTCAGCCCGCCGGAGCGGACCGTGTTCGCCCCGTACTGGCGCTGAAGTTCCTCGCGCACGTAGCTGAAGAAGTACGGCTCGCGGATGCGCGTGTACAGCCGGCCGGCCTTGAGGTGGAGGTTGCGTTTGGCCACAGCGTTGGCGTACTGGCTCGACGTGATGTTCCCGTTCCCCAGCATCGCCCTCAAAACCTCATCCCTGCGGGCGATCGCCTGCGCCGGTCGCTGGAACGGATCGAAGACGGACGGCGCCTGCGGCAGGCCGGCCAGCAGCGCCGACTGGTTCAGCGTGAGCTTGAGTGCCGGCCTGGAGAAGTACGTCTGGGCGGCCGCCTCGATCCCGTAGGCGTGGTTGCCGTAATAGACCTGGTTCATGTACGCGTTGAGGATCCACGTCTTCGACTTCTCGCGCGCCAGCTTGATCGCAAGGCACGCCTCGGTCGCCTTGCGGCCCAGAGTCTGCGACTTCTCCTTGATGTAGAGATTGCGGACGAGCTGCTGGGTGATCGTCGATCCGCCCTGCACGACCTTCCCGGCCTGAATGTCCGCGTAGAGCGCGCGCACGATCCCGAACCAGTCGAGTGCACCGTGGTTGTAGAAACGTCTGTCCTCGATCGCGATCGTGGCCTTCGGCGCCCAGTCACTGATCTGATCGAGCCCGACAGGCTGTCGATTCCGTTCCGCCGGAATCGACCCCAGCAACGACCCGTCGGCTGCGAAGACGAACGAGTTCTGCCCGACCTCCACCGGATTGAGCGAATCGAGATTGCAGCTGCTCATCCAGACCGCCGCACCCGTGAAGCTCGACACGACCAGGAAGAGCACCGTGCCGATGAGCACACCGGACGCGAGCTTGCCAAGACGCTTCCGCCGGTTCTTCACCCGTTGCCGGCGCCGCTTCCTCAGGCGCTCGAGCAAGAAAGCGTCAGACTGCGACCGCTGCCCGCGAGGAGGCGGTGTCATGCGTAGACGCCCTCCGCGCGCAGCACTTCGTGGGCGCGGAGGCGGAGCTCGCGCTCGCGCTGCTCGGCCGAAGGGCGGTCTATCGCAGGCATGCGCACCACGACCGTCGACGAATTGGCGGACAGGTCGCTGACGAACACCTCACCATCGCCGGCGATCGTCCGCAGCTGGTCCACGACAGCACCGAGGTCTTTGCCTAGTGGAACCTGGAGGCTGATCTCGGCGACCTTCTCTCGACTACGGATCGTGGAGTTGCGGATCGTATCCGAGGCCAGCTTCTCGTTGGGGATCACGAGCCGGTCGCCGTTCTCGGTGCGAACGAACGTGTAGATGAGCCCGATCTCCTCGACCGTTCCCTCGGTGTTCTCGATGACCACGTCGTCGCCGAGCCGCAGCGGCTGGGTGAAAGCGATCAGCAGGCCGGCGACGAAGTTCCCGAGCGTGCGCTGGGATGCGAAGCCGACGACGATGCCGATCACCGCCGAGGACGCAAGCAACCCGCCGGCCACCGCCCGCACCTGCGGGATCACGAGCAGAGCGGAGAGAAGTCCGACGAACACGATCGTGGTGGTGACGCTGCGACGCACGACGCGATAGCGCGTGATCGCTTCCGGCGGGAGGTCGCGGCGCGCGATGCGGCGATCGATCACGCGCGCCACCACGATGGTGACGAGCATGACGACGCCGACGACGATCAGTCGCTGCCAGAAAGGCATGGACCTCTATTCGACAGCAGCCTCGCCCTCCTTTGCGAGGCTCGACCACCTGAACCCTTCGCCGTTGCGACTGAAGCGTCCCGGCCCGTGGAAGTGACTGACGATCACGTCCGTGCCCGGTCGGCTAGCCGCCCGAGGACCTGCTTCCGAGTCACGGCCGCCAGGCCGGGGTCGTGCGCGCCGGGAACGCCTCCGCGACGGTCGCGAAGCTTCCCTCGCCGTCGACGAGGATCATGACGTCGAGCGCACCGACTCTCACAGCGGCAGCGGCTTCCGCCCCGCGAATCCCTCGTCGACTCCGTGCCAGTAGTGGATCTCGTCCTCACCGAGCTTCCAGCAGAGCAGGACGATCTCGTCGCCGCGCCTGGCCGGAAAGTCCAGCAGCCCTTCCTCGAGCGACTTCACCTCCGCACCCGCGGCGTTGATGCGCTCCGCACACTCGGAGATCGCAGCCGCTTCGCGCTGGATCGCCTCGGCCGCCTCGTGCAGGTCGCTCGGGACCATGTCGCCGCCGTTTCCTGCAATGCGTGTGACGAGCTCCGCCTGCTGGAGCTGCGCTGCAGTGAGATTGCGTCGATGCTGAACCATCCGCTCGACGATCGGCCGCAGCTCGACGAGGACCTCGTTGGCCTCTTCGGGCGTGAAGGTGCGAGGCATTCGACCGTATGATCATGCGGCCGTGCGCGCGGGTCAAAGGGATGCGGTGAACATCTACCTCTGGAGCCGCGCGGTGATCTGGGTCGCGGCGATTTTCGCCTTCTTCTTCTTCGAGCCCAATCGGCATCCGAATGCGGGCCGGTGGGACACGGCGCGGCTGCACGACCTGGGGTACTTCACCGACATCTGGGCCCGCTGGGACAGCGACTTCTTTCTGCGCATCGCACAGAACGGCTACGACGATGCGTCAGCTGCGTTTCACCCGCTCTACCCGGCGCTGATCGCCGCGCTGGGCCGCGTCTTCTTCGGCCACTACGTCCTCGCCGGGGTCGTCGTCTCCCTGCTCTGCTGCCTGGGCTCGTTCGTGCTCCTGCACCGCCTTGCCGAGGAACGTCTGGGTGGGGAGGGCGCGAAGCGCAGCGTTCTCTACCTCGCCGTCTTTCCGACGGCGCTGTTCCTCCAGGCCGTCTACAGCGAGTCGCTGTTCCTCCTGCTCGTCCTCACAGCATTCGCGCTCGCGGAGCGCAATCGCTTTGCGGGCGCCGGGCTCGTCGCCGGGCTCGCGATCCTGACTCGCGCTGCCGGGCTCGCGCTCCTCCCGGCGCTGGCGCTTCTAGCCTGGCGCCACCGCGACCGCCTGCGCGCCCTAGCCGGCATCGCGCTGGCAGTACCCGTTGCAGCGGTCTATCCCCTCGTGCTCTGGCAGCAGGTCGGCGACCCGTGGGCGTTCAGGGACGCGCAGGACCGCTGGCACCGCCATCTCTCCCACGCGGGGCCGCTCGGGGGGATCTGGGACGGTCTCGTCGCAGGCTGGCGCGGCATCGAACAGTTCGTCGTGGGGCACGGCACGCACGTTCCGGATGCGAATCCCATGCACGCGGCCGCCGAGAACGTGCAGGCGCTCGCGTTCCTCGCCCTCTTGCTCGCGCTCACGGTCGTAGCGTGGCGACGGTTCGGCGCGCCCTATGGGTTGTTCGCCGCGTTGAGCCTCGCGATCCCCCTCAGCTACCCCAGCTCGCGCTGGCCGCTGCTCTCCCTCCCGCGCTTCGGGCTGGTCATCTTTCCGCTTTTCCTCGCCCTCGCGGCGGTGACGGCGACCAGGCCGCGCCTGCACACCGCGGTCGTCGCCTGCAGCGCGCTCGGCCTCGGGATCGCCGCCACGCAATGGGCCCTGTGGCAGTGGGTCGCGTGAGGGCCACTGACCTCGACGCGGTCACCCTCGACGCACACGGCACGCTCGTCAGGCTCGCCGATCCCGTTCCGGCGCTGATGAACGTGCTCTCGGAGCGCGGCGTCGAGCGCACGCAGGAGGCCGTGCGCGCGGGTTTCCGAACCGAGGCTGCGCATTACGCCCCGCGCGCAAGCGAGGGGCACGACGAGGCGAGCCTGGCGCGACTGCAACGGGAATGCGCCGGCGTCTTCCTCGAAGCTGTCGACGCGGAGCTCGACCCGGAGGAGTTCGCGCCCGCCTACGCCGGCGCGCTCCACTTCGAGGTTCTCCCGGGAGTGTTCGAGTCACTCGAGCGCTTGCGAGCGCTCGGTCTCGAGCTCGCCGTCGTCGCGAACTGGGACCTCAGCCTGCGCCGCCTGCTCGGCGAGATCGGGCTCGCGAGTTCCTTCAGGGTTGTCGTCCACGCCGCGCGCAAGCCGGCCCCCGAAGGGATTCTCCGCGCATTGGGCGAGCTACGGGTCGATCCGACACGCGCGCTGCACATCGGTGACGGCGGCGCCGACCGGGGCGCCGCGGCCGCGGCCGGCGTGCGGTTCGCCCCCGCGCCTGTCCCCGCTGCAGTGGCGGCGATCCGATGAGAGCGCCGCTCGCACTCTGGAGTGGCTTCGTGCTCGCGTTCACGACGCTGAGCTACACGCTCCGCTTCACCGCGGGCAAGCCGCCGAAGGACCTCCTCTACAAGTGGTCGACCGTCGCGGGGAACCTGATCCAGTTCGCAATCGTCGCAGCGATCGTCTACGGAATCGCCGGTCTCTCCCGCGACCGCCGTCAGGTGCTCGCGCTACGCCGTCCGACGTCGTGGAGCAGGGCGTTACGGATCGGGGTCGGGATCGGTATCGGGATGGTGATGCTCACACTCCTCCTCAACCCGATCCTCAACCCGGGGCGTGAGCAGGGCGTCACTCCCGACACCTGGCAGCCGAAGCACGTGGCGGCGTACATCGTGAACGGGATCGTGATCGCGGTCGTCGCGCCGATCGTCGAAGAGCTGACGTTCCGGGGCCTTGGTTACTCGCTGCTTGCCCGCTACGGGCGCTGGGCGGCGATCATTGGCACCGGCGTTGCCTTCGCGCTCGCGCACGGCCTCGTCAACGCGTTTCCGCTCCTCGCCGCGTTCGGTATCGGTCTGGCGTATCTGCGCAGCCGGGTCGGCAGCGTCTATCCAGGGATGATCGTCCACGGGATCTTCAACGCGATCGCACTCACCGTTGCCGTTTCGGGCAAACCGCAAGTCGATATTCTCCGCGCGTGCGCTGGGTTCTGGCCTCTGCTGTCGCCCTTCTGATCATCGTCCCGGCTGCGACGGGGGCGGCGCCCCTGGTCTCAATTCAGACAACGCCCGCGGCAGGGGCAGCTCCGTTGCGCGTCACCTTCACGGCCACCGGTGACGCAACGTCATACCGCTGGGACTTCGGCGACGGCAGCTCGGCGGACGGACGCACCGCCGAGCACACGTACGCTGCCGGCCGCTGGAGCGCGACCCTCACAGCGCAGTCTGCGGACGGCGAGACCGCGACACAGACGGCACCTGTCACGGCGTACGGCCTCACCCTCGAGGGTCCGGACCCCGCGAGATACGGCCGCCGCGTTGCCTTTCGCGGTGCGGTGGTGCCGGCGGAGCGGGGCCTCTACGTCGCCATCGTCGGACCGCACGGAAAGATCGCGGGAGCAAGAACTCACGCCGACGGGGGCTACACGGTCGCCGCACGCGTCAAGCTCCCGGGTCAGTACGTCGCGACAAGCGAGCGCGCGGAGTCTGCGCCGCTCGCGCTGCGCGTCGTTCCCAAGCTCGTCACCGGGCTCGGCGGCAGCGGCGCGCGCGGCAGCAGGTACTTCTTCACGGCACGGCTCGTGCCCGTTAACGCCGGCACGCTGACGGTGGAGATCACCCGCGGCCAGAACGTCCTCGTCGACCGCACCTTCGCAGGCCGCGTGCGCATCAAGCTCGACACACGGCGTCTGGTCTCGTACCAGATCCGCACAGAGGTGATGGCGAACGAGGGCTACGCCGGCACGGTGCGCGTCCTGCGCGCGAACGTCGTCCTGCCGCGGCTGGCTCTCGGCGCACGCGGCGGTGCGGTCTCACAGCTCGGCGCGGAGCTCCGGCGTCTGCACTACGCGGCGCCCTCCGGGCCGACATTCGACGGCCGCATGCTCGACGCCGTCTATGCCTTCCAGAAGGTTCACGGCCTGCCGCGCACCGGAGTCGTCGATCCGCGCTTCTGGCGCGCGCTCTCGAATCCCCGCCTACCGATCCCACGCTTCGCGCAGCCTGGGGGGCACATCGAAGTGAACAAGGGCTTGCAGGTGCTCTATGTCGTCCGAAACGCCAGAGTCGCCCTGATCGTGCCGATCTCGACCGCAGGCGTCGCGGGCACGTTCACCCCGGTCGGGCGGTTCGCGATTTACCGCAAGGTGGGCGGGTTCGACCCCAGCCCACTCGGAACCCTCTACGACCCGCTGTACTTCACGGGTGGCTATGCAATCCACGGCAACCCGTCCGTCCCGCCCTATCCGGCCAGCCACGGCTGCGTGCGCATCCCGATGTGGGTGGCGCCGCACCTGTACCGGACCGTTCCGTACGGCGAGACGGTCTACGTGTATTAGCGTCGTCGCACTCTCTCTGCTGCTGCTCGCAGCTTGCGGGAGCACGCCGCGCGACGTCCCGTACACCGACCTCACCCGGCGGGTGGGGCCGCTCGAGTTCACGCGCATCACCCGCGAGCTCTTCCGCGACCGCGCCACCCTGCTGGACGTGCTCGAGCGAAACAATCCGGGACGACCGATTCTGCTGCCCAACATCGACTTCGATCGCCGGGAGATCTATCTGGTCGCCGCCGGGCCACGATCGAGCAGCGGCTACGCAATCCGGATCGTGCGGGTCCGAGACCAGGGCGACTACATCGTCGTCGTAGTTCACGAACGAACCCCGTCTCTGGGCGAGAAGGTGCAGGCCCGTGTGACGTATCCGTTCCGACTGATCGCGCTTCCGCGCAGCGGCAAGCCTGTCAAGCTGAAGTGGCCGGGACGACCGTGACCGACGATCCACTCATCCGCCAGCTCCGCCAGCAGATCTCCGACACGGACCGGTCGATCGTCGAGGCGATGAACGCCCGCCTGCGCCTCGTCGCACGGCTGAAGAGCTACAAGGAGTCACGCGGCATGGACTTCGTCGACCCGGAGCGAGAGGAGTGGATGCTGCAGTACCTGCAGCGCGCGAACCGCGGCCCGCTTTCGACGGAAGGCCTGTGGGAGCTGTTCGAAGAAGTCCTCGGCCTCACCAAGCGAGAGGTCGGCCGCGGAGAGGAAAGCGCCGACTAGAAGGTTACTCGTCTTCCGGCTCGATCGCGAACTCGTCGGGCGTCACTTCGTCGAGGAACTGCTTGAACTCGGAGACCCTCGACTCGATCTCCTCCTCGGTCACCTCTTCGCCCTCGAACTCGATCGCCGACTCCTCGATCACGTCGTCGGCGGCGAAGATCGGCGCCTCGGCCCGGATCGCGAGCGCGATCGCGTCGGACGGCCGCGAATCCACCTCGATCTCCGAGCCGTCGAGCTGGACTGTGATCTGCGCATAGAACGTGTTCTCGCGCAGCTCCGTCACGGTGATGCGCGTCACCTGGGCGCCGAGCTGGTCGAGCATGTCGGTCACGAGGTCGTGCGTCATCGGCCGCGGCGTGGACGCGCTCTGGAGCTTCATGAGAATGGCAGCAGCCTCCGGGTGGCCGATCCAGATCGGCAGGAACTTGTTTCCCTCGGCAGTCTTGAGCAACACGATCGGCTGCTTGCCGACGAGATCGAAGCTGACCCCGTAGATCTGCATCTCCTGCATGGCCTTGCTCTGATGGTA
>JBGPYI010000134.1:0-6485 GCA_041493175.1 Gaiellaceae bacterium
GGCGCCGAGTACTACATCTACTGGTGGCAGCAGAACATGGCCCCGAACGCTCAGGGCTACGACCGCTTGACGGCTCGCAACCACATCTACAACGAGCTCTACTTCGGGCCGAACGCAGGTTGGAGGAGCGAAGTGTGGGAAGTCACACCGGCCGGTTACCGCCACTTCGACAAATGGTGCGTCGGCAACTGCTTCAACGCGCATCCGGGTTACTACTACACGTACTCGTTCTGCTCGAACCGCGACGGCGGCACGCACTTCGTCTACGACTGCAAGGACCAGTGGTAGCCGTGAGGAAGCGACACCTTCAATTCGGAGTGACCGTTCTGGTGGCGGCGGCGACCGCCGGCTTGCTCACGCAGCTCGGCCTGGGTGGCAGCAACAAGGTGCAGATCGGAAACGGCTCGGTGTCGGCACTTGCCCACGCGGCGCGCGCCGACGACGCGCTGCCTCAGAGCGTCCTCGACTATCCCTTCGCCGAGCGGAACTTCGCGTCTCCGAACGGCGGCGGCTCGCGGCTGCTCCAGGAGCAGGGCTCCCTGAAGCTCTATGCCGTGCCCGGCAAGGGCGGGATGCTGTGCCTCGTCGAGGTGGACACGGTGGCCGCCACGGCAGGCGGGGCCTGCGCCGTTCGCAGCGTCCTCCGCACGGGCAGCATCTACATGGCCGACCGGCAGGAGGACGGGTCACGGCTCGTGGTGGGGCTCGTCGGGGACGGTCACACGTACGCCGAAGCCAACGGCAAGCGGGCACCTGTCCAGAACAACGCCTTCGTGTTGAACGATGTGGGAGGCGGGGACCTCACAGTGGGCTCTCCCTCCGCTAGCCAACACATCGACATCGGAGGCTGACGCCGGTCGCGGCTCTAGAATTGGCCCCCTGACGAGCAAGTCGAAGACGTATCAGGGGGCCGGCGTCTCGCTCGCCTCGGCCGCATCGATCGTCGAGCGCCTGCGGGCGGCAGTCGAGTCCACGGGCGCTCAGGCGTTCGGCGGCTTCGCGGGGCTCTACCCACTCGACGACCACCGGCTCCTCGCAGCTTCGATGGACAGCGTCGGCTCGAAGCTGATGCTGGCGCGACGCGCCGGTCGCCTGCGCTCGGCGGGGATGGATCTCGCGGCCCATTGCATCAACGACGTGCTCTGCACCGGAGCCGACCCCCTGTTTCTGCTCGACTACGTCGCCGCCAACAGCATCGACGAGGCGCAGGTTGCCGAGCTCGTCGAAGGCGCCGCAGAGGTTTGCCGGGCGGCCGGCTGCGTGCTCATCGGGGGCGAGACGGCGGAGCTGCCGGGCATCTATCAAGAGCTCGAGCTCGACTTCGCAGGAACGTGCGTCGGACTCGTCGAGCGCGACCGCGTGATCGACGGGTCCCGCTGCGAGCCGGGCGACGCCGTCATCGGCTTCGCGTCGAGCGGGCTGCACACGAACGGCTTCTCGCTCGTGCGGACGCTCGTCGGCGACGGCGACTTTGACGCCGACCTGCTGCTCGCGCCGCACACGCTCTACCTCGAAGAGGTCCGCAACCTGCGCGCGCACGCCGATGTGCGGGCGCTAGCGCACGTGACCGGCGGCGGCCTCATGGGGAACCTGTCCCGCGTGCTGCCCGACGGGCTCGAGGCTCGGATCGACTGGGACGCTTGGAAGCGCCCAGGCGTTTTCGGGTGGCTCGCCGAGCAGGGAGTCGAGGAGGACGAGCTTCGCCGCGTCTTCAACCTCGGCATCGGCATGTGCGCTGTCGTGCCGGAGGCGCCGCCGGATGCGATCGTGATCGGCGAGCTCGCATGATCGGGGTGCTCGTCTCTGGTGAGGGAACGAACCTGCAGGCGCTGATCGAGGCCGGCCTGCCGATCGCAGCCGTCGCGTCGAACCGCGCCGACGCCGGCGCGCTCGCGCGTGCGGACGCGGCAGGAATCCCGAGCCGCATCTTCGAGCTGGACGGGTATTCCGACCGCGCTGCGCGAGATCGCGAGCTGGCCGACTGGCTGCAGCTGCGAGGCGTCGACTTCGTCGTGCTCGCCGGCTATCTGCATCTGCTCACGCCGGCGTTTCTCGATCGCTTCCGCGATCGGATCGTCAACGTCCATCCATCGCTGTTGCCGCAGTTCCCGGGTGCACGGGCGATCGCAGACGCAGTGGCCGCCGGTGTCGACACCACCGGCGTCACCGTCCACTACGTGGACGAAGGCCTCGACACCGGCGCGGTCATCCGTCAAGAGCCGGTCGCCGTCGAGCCGCGCGCGACCCTGGTAGAACGGATCCACGCCGTCGAACACCGGATCCTGCCGGAGGTGGTGAAAGAGCTTTGCGCGCGCTGATCTCTGTCTACGACAAGACGGGCCTGCAGGAGTTCGCGCGCGGGCTGGCCGACCTCGGCTTCGAGCTGGTCGCCAGCGGCGGCACCGCGGACTTCCTCGAGACCGAGGTCGGAATCGACGTCCAACGGGTCGAGGAGCTGACGGGAGCCGCAGAGATGCTCGGAGGCCGTGTCAAGACGCTTCATCCGAACATCCACGCGGCGATCCTCGCGCGCCGCGATCACGCCGACGACATCGCGACGCTCGACGACCAGGACATCCGGCCGTTCGACCTCGTCTGCGTGAACCTCTATCCCTTCAGCGAGGTGGCCGGTCGTTACGGCGTGCGCGAAGAGGAGGCCGTCGAGATGATCGACGTCGGCGGGCCGTCGATGCTGCGCGGCGCGGCGAAGAACTTCGCGCATGTCGCCCCGGTGTGCCGGCCGGAGCGTTACGGATCGGTGCTTGCGGAGCTGCAGGAGAAGGGCGACCTCTCGCTCGAGACACGACGAGAACTGGCCGCGGAGGCCTTCGCGACGACCGCGGCGTACGAGGCTGCGATTGCACGCTGGTTCGGGGACGTCGAGGCGTTTCCGGAAACCCTCGTCACCGCCTTCACGAAGGTGATGGACCTCCGCTACGGCGAGAACCCGCACCAGCGAGGCGCCTACTACGCAGAACAGGGCGCGCGCGTTCATCTCCTGTCACGTGTCGAGTACCTGCACGGGAAGGAGCTGTCACTGATCAACCTGCTCGACCTCTCGGCGGCGCGGTTGCTGCTGCGCGAGTTCGCGCTGCCGGCGTGCGTGATCGTCAAGCATGCGAACCCCTGCGGCGTTGCCGTCGCGGGCACAATCGAGGAGGCTTACGAGCGCGCGCTGGCGTCCGATCCGGTCTCCGCCTTCGGCATGGTCTGTGCGGTCAACCGGCCCGTCTCCGCTGAGCTCGGCGAAGCGCTTGCAGAACGGTTCATCGACGTGCTGTTCGGGCCTGACTACGACGAGCAGGCGCTCGAGGCGCTGCAGCGGAAGGAGGCGATCCGGATTCTGCGCGATCGCGAGCGGCGTGGCTTCCCACGGGGCGAGCGCGACTTCAAGCGCGTGCTCGGCGGCTTGCTCGTCCAGGATCGCGATTGGGACGTCGACGACCGCGAGATGATGGAAGTCGCCTGCGGGGATCCGGACGAAGCTTGCTGGGGCGACCTCGTCTTCGCCTGGCGGGTGTGCAAACACGTGGGCTCGAATGCGATCGTGCTAGCGAAGGATCTCGCGACGATCGGCATCGGGGGCGGCCAGACCAGCCGCGTTGACGCGGTGAAGATTGCGCTCGAGAAGGCGCGCGAGCACGGCCACGACGTGCGCGGCGCGGTGCTCGCCTCCGATGCGTTCTTCCCGTTCCCCGATGGCCCGCAGGCTGCACTGGACGCCGGCGTGACCGCAATCATCCAGCCGGGCGGGTCGAAACGAGACGACGAGGTCGTGGAAACCGTGCGAGCTGCAAGCCGGACGATGGTCTTCACCGGCCGCCGCCACTTCCGCCACTAGCGACCACGCACAGGTGGCGCTAAGCTCGACCGCATGGAACGCGAACGTGGATGGTCGCTGGAGGCGGTCGTTGCCGAGACGCGCGCCACGGTTGGCCACCTCTCGGAAGATGTGACCGAGCTACGCCAGGACGTCCGCCGGCTCGACGGTCGGCTCTTCCAGCTGCTCCTCGCGCAGCTCGCCACGCTTGCAGCCGCGCTCGGCTCACTCGTCGCCGCACTGGCCTCCTAGCGCCTGAACGCGCATCGGATTGACAGACTAGTCCCGTGGACGAGTTCGACCTGATGACTCGCAATCACGTCTATTCGAAGTTCGTCCGTACGGGACGAGCACCGCGCCCCGCCGAGGTAGCGATCGACCTCGACCTCGCGCCCTCGGACATAGAGGAGGGCTACCGCCGCCTGCACGATGCGCACGCGCTCGTCCTCGAGCGTGACGCGCTCGAGATCCGGATGCTCAACCCCTTCTCGTGCGTGCCGAGCGCTTGGCGTGTGCAGGCGGGTGGACGCACGTGGTACTCGAACTGCGCCTGGGACTCATTTGCGATCTGTGCCGCCCTGCAGAGCGACGGCCGCATCGAGAGCTCGTGCGCCGACTGCGGCGAGCCGCTCGCCGTGGACGTGCGCGATCGGAAAGCCGTGCAGCGCGACTATCTGTTCCACGTGCTCGTGCCGGCGCGGGAGTGGTGGGACGACATCGTCTTCACCTGAACGACGATGAATCTCTTCCGGTCGGAGGAGCACCTCGAGCGTTGGCTGGCAGGCCGTGAGCCCGGCGCGACCACGAGCGTCGACACACTGTGCGAGCTCTCGTACGGTGGTACTCCGACCGACTGGATCCGGAGTGGCGACCGCACACGCTCGAGCAGAACCAGGCGGTCCTCGACCGCCTGGGCCTGACCGGGGAGTTCTGGCAGCTGGCCTAGAGCTCTGCGGGCGGCGCCATCCGGTACAGGCACGGCCCGATCTCTTTTGAGATGCCGAAGAAGACGGCCAGGAAGTCTTCCTGCGCGCGTGCGTTCTCCAACGGCCCTCCGTGGAGCGGCTCGTAGCCGGCGTCCCGGTTGAGCTGCTCGACAACCTCGCGGGCTTCCTCGTCTCCGGTCCAGATGTTGCTCGGTTTCGACCGCGCGTTGCCGAGCTGATCGTAGAGGCGGGCGAAATTCAGGTTGAACGATTTCGCTGTCGGCCCGTTGGTCCTCGACTTCACGAACTCAGCATTCGACTGAAACCCTGTCGGACGATCGGCGCCGAAGAGATTGGTCGCATCGATGACTGTCTTCCCTTCCAGTCCTTGCACGTTGTCAAGGGCGGCTTCGATCGCACCGCCCGGCACCGCCACCAGCACGGCCTCAACCTCCGAGACCTCTCCGCCGTCCTTGCCGATTCGCGTCACGTCGTGGCCGGCCTTCTCCCAGAGACCTGCAAGGCCGCCGCCGACGTTTCCCCTCCCGATCACCGCGATCTTCATCTCCCGCTCCCTTCGTCGCTGGCATGGACCAACGGGACGGCGGGGAGAGTATTCCCGCGGCCCCGTACCCAGCTCCGGGAAGTACGCTTCTCGCCGATGGCGCGCGAGTACCCCACCGTCCTCGAGCTCGTCGGCAACACGCCGATTGTCCGCCTCGACTCCATCGGCCGCGAAGTCGAACCGACGATCCTGGCCAAGCTCGAGTACCTCAACCCCGGCGGCTCTGTGAAGGACCGGATCGGTCTGGCCATGATCGAGAAGGCCGAAGCGGAGGGAAAGCTGAAGCCCGGCGGCACGATCGTCGAGCCCACGTCGGGCAACACCGGCGTCGGCCTCGCGATCGCAGCAACCAGGAAGGGCTACCGCTGCATCTTCGTCATGCCCGACAAGATGAGCCAGGAGAAGATCTCGATGCTGCGCGCGTACGGGGCCGAGGTCGTGATCTGCCCGACCGCCGTCGAGCCCGATTCGCCCGAGTCGTACTACTCCGTCTCCGACCGGCTTGCAGAGGAGATCCCGGGCGGCTTCAAGCCGGACCAGTACTCGAACATGTCGAACCCCGAGGCGCACTACCTGCAGACCGGCCCCGAGATCTTCGAACAGACTGGCGGCGAGATCGACGCGATCGTGATCTCCGTCGGCACCGGCGGGACGATTTCCGGAATCGGCCGCTACTTCAAGGAGCACAAGCCCGAGGTCCTGATCGTCGGTGCCGACCCGGAGGGCTCCGTGTACACCGCGCAGGACGAGCGCGGCGTCCATCCGTATTTCGTCGAGGGTATCGGGAAGGACACGTGGCCGACGACGATGGACCGGTCCGTCGTGGACGAATGGGTGCGCGTGTCGGACCGCGACTCCTTTCTCACCGCGCGGCGGCTCGCGCGCGAGGAGGGGATCCTCTCGGGCGGCTCGGGAGGCACGACGGTGTGGGCGGCGATCCAGCTCGCGGAGCGGTTCGGGCCCGCGGCGCGGATCCTCTCGATGATTCCCGACTCCGGCCGCTCCTACCTCTCGAAGTTCTACGACGACAACTGGATGCTCGAGTACGGCTTCCTCGAGCGGCGGGCGCCCGTGCCGCCGGTCGAGGACGTCCTGCGCGATGCGAAGGAGGACGGCGTGCCCGGCCTCGTTGCGGTCGGCTCGCACCACAAGGTGAGCCACGCGATCGAGGTGA